>JBJOPC010000350.1:0-12393 GCA_046050965.1 Verrucomicrobiota bacterium
TGCCCACGCTGCCACGCCTCTGAAATAGACCCCGACGCGATGGCCGCAGAAACCTTCATGCTCCCGTGCAGCTTATCCAACACCAACCGCGCGGCGGGCTCCATGTCCATTTCTCGCCGGATGAGGGGATAAAAATGTTCCCACAACTCCCGCCGCCAATCGAGTTGACCATCGCAGGCCGGGGCAATGTTCGGCGACAGGACGAATTCACGATACACCTGCTCGTCCACCGTCCAATTCACCAACCCACGGTTGTAGCCCGCCAGTTCCACATGAGTGAGCAGATCGCGCAAGCGTCTGCCGCGCCAAGCGGAATCCGCCGCTAGCACGGAAAAATCCGCCATTTGCTGCTGACTCACCAGCCACGTCCGCGCGACCGCGAGGGTGCGTTCACTGACCGGCAGGCGTGGTGTGATGAGGTGCAAGGCCGTGAGGAAAAGTGCCGCCGTAGCCACAATCACTGCCACCCACCCCATCACACGGCTCCGGTTAGGGAGGGCGACACGCCCCGCCGCCAAATCCACCGGCGGAATGTAAGTGGTTTCTTGCAGGAACCGGGACGTTTCCCACAGAAACCAAAACGTCACGCCCGTGGGCAGCTTGAACAAGCCGCCATCAAACCAGAAACCAACGAGCAGCACGATGGCCGCACCGCGCGTGGCGAAGAACAACGCCGGAGACGAGTTCCCCGACGCTGCGGCGGCGAAAGCCGGCCCTTGCCCGCGACTGGACACCACCAGATAACCCACAAAGAAAAAAAGTGCCGGGATCCCTGCCGCCGCACCCAGCATGAGGTAATCATTCATTTGGATGGCGGCGGGCGAATCTATGCGCGCCGGGAGATAGTTTTTTTGGTAGGCATTTTCCACCTGCCCCCAGCCCCAACCACCCCACGGACGATCTGCCATGAGCTGAACTGCGCCTTGCCACGCCGCCACGCGATTGCGCCACGAGAAATCATTAGCATTGCCCACGGAAACCAGCCGTTGCGCCGGGCGAAACTCCGTGAACCGCAACTGCCAGAAAGCAATTACCACGCAGGAAGCGAAGATGACCGCGAAAGACCACCGATTTTTTCTTAACCACGCGAAAAAACGGGACGATAGACGATAGACGATAGACGAGGCCGAACCTTCTGGCTTCTGACTCCTAACTTCTGGCTCCTGACTTCTGGCTCCTGCATTCCAGAGAAAGTATCCCACCCCCACCGCCGCCGCCAGCCACGCACCGCGACTATAGCTTTTGAATAACCCAACCGAGCATAAAATTGCTGCCGCAATGCAAAACAGTAAAAGCAGAATGTTTTTCCAACTCCCAACAACCAGCTGCCAACTGCCATCTGCCACCTTCCCAACTCCCAACCCGACCGCCAGCACAAGGCCTACTGCCGCCGAAAGGCCGAGCAGGTTCGGATTCTCAAACACCCCACTCCAACGCAGAACACCGTGATAGAGATATTGAGTTGGGGTTTCTCGATGCCAATAGACACCCACTAAGAGCAAAGAGCCGACGAGGAATAACAACCAAATGTCTAGATTTGACTGAGGTTTCGCCCGTTTACACCAATGCAGCGCTAGACCAGTGCCTTTGCCCGCAACCATGCCAGCCAGAAGAGCAGGCAATTCTATGGTAGAAGAAACACCTTTTTGGGAGAACCCATACCAAACGAGCAGCCACAATAAAAACCCAGCCAACCAAAAACCGCAGCCAAAACAGAAGCTCCGTTCATATGATTTGCCCCGCTTTTCCAACCACAAGAAAGCGATCAAATATACCGACAGGCAAACAACGACCAACCACTGTAATTCCACGCTATAGCAGGCGGCTACCAATTCAGTGACAATGCTTTGCAAATTAAGAAGCAGTGTTTTTCTTTTGTATCCACAGCCAGAATAAAGTGCTGTAACTGCCAATCAAAAGATATGCTAAAATGACTTTCATAACCATATCCGCCGTATGCACATCAATTTTAAAAGCATCTGTAAGATTACCCATGCAGCCGCAAGGCTTCTTCCAGTCCATATGCCATAAGCCTACACGATAGATTAAAAAGAGCGTGGAGACCCAGCTAATAGCCAACAGGCCTGCCGTTTGTTGCTTTCCAATCAAGCAAAATGCCGCTATTGCAATTTCTAACATCGCAACCGCCAAAAGTAGATGTCTGAATGATATCCCCCAAATTGGATCTCCTGCTAAAAGCAGTTTTGTTCCGCTGGACAGACTAAGTAGTTTAGCCGTTGCAGTCGCCAACAACAAAAGTGCTGAACTAAAAACAAACGCCGACCTAATCCTGTCAGCATATCCTGCGGATTGCGAATTATCGACCTCATTCCTACTATTCATATTACCAACATGCAGTTAAAGGCACGTAGAGTGGGTTCAACGCGTTAACGGGTACTGACATAGTCGAAATCGGATTCATCGTATCGGGATCATTGCAAGAGCATACACTGCTTCCGTTCTGATTATCGTGGGCTAAAGGATCGTAAGAGGCATCGCCACCACAGTTTCCGCTATAAGTGCTCACTTGCTGATTTACACTCCAAAGTCCACATCCACAACCGGTGGCATACCAGTCGTGGAAGGCAGAACAAGTGCTGCATTTCATTTGAGTAACCTCGCCGCGATGTGTGCACCCACCCCAACACGTCGTTCCGTTAATCGCTATACTTCCAACGGACGTAGGATCAGAGTGCGGTTGGCAAGCTGCTGTGTTATTATGCTCTGGAAATATAATCTCTGATTCATAGCACTTTCCAGGAACTTCAGATCCGAAAGAAGACACCGGCGAAGAACCCATGAGTATTGATACAATCATCAGATTTGCAGCAAACAGCTTGGAACTTAGTCTTTTCATATGTTTTTATTGGATGTTATTTATATTTGAGGCGTTGTTTTTTTACCGAAATAGAAAATCAAACTCACCGAAATCAAAGAAATAGCCAACATGATGATTCGAAAAACGCCTGCGTGCTTATTTGGCTTAACAGGTTGCCCTTCACGGCTTATTGGATTTACGCCAAAATGTTTCCGGAGTTTGTTATTGTAATAAAAAGTGGCTTCTTTTGCCATACCCTTAAACAGTGCAGAATTCGTGCTTAATTCAAAAAAATTTGTATTGCTTGAATAAGTAAAATTCAAGCTCAAGTTAGAAAAGCTGTGCGATCGAAAGTCATTTAACGCACAATTTGGTGAAATCTTATCCGGCAACAAAGGCAAGCTGTTCGACCAGCCAATTAAATTTATTTCCCAAACAATCTCTTGAATAAGAACCGGCTTGCCACCCGCCCCTTGACCATATTGTTTAAAATTTAACATTTTTGGAAGACCGTTACCTTCTGCCACTTTTGAAAAGTCCACAGCTAACTCAACGAATGGAAACCGATCTGGGTGGCGGGCCGCAACTACAGCCGCATCCTTGCGGCCAATTTTAGTCAGCTTTTCCCTCCAAGATTTCACATCGAAATTGAAATTTGCAGTTTTCACTAACAATAATCCTGACTGATCGAAAGCTATTTCTTTAGAACTGCAGCTAGCATCCGCCAAATCTTCCGCCCCCCAGATTGGAATGAATCCCGCATTGAGTGCATCGTCTACGAGGGTTTTATTCAATGTTGAAAAAAGGGCAACTCGTGTTTCTGCCCCAGCCATTCTGGGTTGGATTTCGTCTGAAACAATATAATTGGTCGCCATCTTGAACGGTCGAGAAACTATATCAGCCAAGGGCTTGTCAATATCCTTCTCATCAACCAGCACTGTGGCTGATATCCCGGCCTGAAAATGACCGCCCAGCCAATACTGCTGCCAAAAATGGCCATTGTCATTCCGCCAGTAAATATACCTAGAAACGGTTTCAGTTGCGTTGGTATCTATCCCTACAACGCATTGCGAAGTCTCATTCAGATAGACCCGCCCGCTTAAATCCATTGATCGCCGTTGAATTTTACCTCCGATGAATAACACTTCAGAACGGACAGCAGTCGTAAAGGCTAAATAGGCAATGACCAGAAAACCGATGATTCTTATGTGCGTTGCTGTGGGCTGAAATTGTGTTCTAGTAGAGTGCATCGTAAACGGATAAAACGGCATTTATTTTATTGAGTTAAGGTTGAGCATCTTTTTGGGGTTTGACAGGTTTCTACCTTGTCATAACAAGCCAATATTCATCAGATGCAGACATTTTACGTTCCTGCGAGACCCACATCTGAAGGTCGTTGAGATGGGCAAAATCCGAACGACTGCTTAAATTTTCGCGTCAAATTGCCCTGATGCTTGTAGCCGAGTGTTCCTGCGGTTTCTTTGATAGACAAGCCTTCAAGCACCAGTGCGCTGGCCTTGCGCTGTCGCTGTTCGTTCAACCAATCTTTGGTGCTCCGGCCAAAGTGTTTCAGAAAATGCCGGTGCAAGGTGCGCACGGAGACGCCACACTCTTTTGCCAAACCTGCCGCCGACCATTTAACTTTCTCGGCCAGTTTTTCCCAATCAGGGTTATGGTTCAATTTGGTATTCATGGTTTAAATGCGGAATTCAGAGTGCGGATTGCGGAGTAAAATAGTTGCTGTCGGCGCGCATGGAGTGCGGCGCCCTACCGGTTTGAGGGATAAAATTCATGCGGGTTCTTTGATGGTTATGTCCATCTGACAATGAGGACATTTGATTTTTTCGCCGATGGCGTGAGCGGGAAATTCAATGTGTCCCTGACAAAAGAAACAGGATATTTTTAGGTTTTCATCTGGTCGGCGCAACGTGATGGCGGTCTGGCACTGCGGGCAGGGGATTTTCTGCCCGGTGTTCGGGTGAGCGAACTCGATATGAACGCCGCAAGCCGGGCAGGACATTTTGAGTTGATTAGCGGATTGCGTGATGCGGCTGGCTCGCCAAAGCCAGCACAAAGCTAACAAGCTAACGAAAAGCAAGTAGTAAGGCAGCAAGGCAAAAAGCACGGCACTATTCCCCTCGTGCAGATGGAACGGATCATTGAGACTGCCAATGCAAGTGCCTTGAGGATGAATGCCTGAAAAAAACAAACCAATCCGGTAGATAAAATAATTTGCCAACAGCCAGAAGAGCCAGATTAATTGCAGTTTAATCGAACGGCCAAAAAGGCAAATCAAAGCCACGGCCACCTCGTATATTCCGACGAGGAAAACAGCATGGCGCAATGGAATGCCCAGTAGCGGTTCAGGAACGGCCAAAACTTGTAGATGTCCCAAAGCAATAACAAAACGCACCAAGCCAGCCCCTAAAAGAATGCTCCCGGCACTGTAAATAAATATTTTGATGAGTTTCATTATTCCTCGAAGATGAATTTCGTGAACGCCCGGTTGCGTTCGCGCAAGGCCGCGTTGCTCAATACATAATGTTTTTCACCGGGGTGTATGACGTTTTCAACCAAAACCCCAGAGTTTAGCGCCTGGGATTGAAATTTTTCCAACCGGTCATTGTAATTCTCTTCCCCACCTACGCTGATAATGATCTTGGGCATTCGGTCGAATCCCTCGGCGTGTGAATAATCCGGCAATTCGGTTGGACTTAAAAAAACAACCCCCTTCCAAAGATTGGGAGAATTGGTCAAAAACGCGCTGGTAAAAACAGTTTCAGAGCTAATTCCGAATAGGAAAACCCGTTGCTTATCCACGCGCGGATTTTTCACCATGGACTGGTAGACTCCCATTACATCCTCGCCCCAGTTGTTAATTTTGTCCGCCCAGTTATCGCGTTCGATGCAGATTACATAAGCGCCGCAAGCCGCAAGATTTTCCATCCACAGATGCCCGTCGGCGCCGTTGTCCGTCGGGCGCAAGAAGGTCTCTCCAATTTCCGCAGTTGCAGGGCAACAAGTCCATCGGCTCTATTCTGACTAGACTGGAAACCTTCCTGTCACCTAAACCCATTCGTTACATGGTGTCCCAACCGGAGAACCGCTTGGACTTCGCGCACATCATGGACAGTGGCAAAATCTTTCTGGCGAAGCTGCCGGAAGGATTGTTGGGCAAAGAAAACTCCTACCTGCTCGGCACGTTGCTCGTGTCCAAGTTCCAACAGTTGGCCATGAGCCGTCAGGCCAAGCAGGTCGCAGCGCGACGTGATTTTTGGATTTATGCCGACGAGTTCCATAACTACATCACACCGAGCATGGCGGAGATATTGTCCGGGGCGCGGAAGTATCGCATCGGCCTCACGCTTGCCCATCACGAGTTGCACCAATTACAGCGCAGTCCCGAAGTGGCGAGTGCGGTCATGTCGCACCCGTTCACACGGATTGTGTTTCGGGTCGGGGACGAGGATGACCGTTGGCCCAAGATGGCGACGGAGGAGAAGCGGCAAATCGCCGAAAACCTGATTGAGAAGCTCATCATCGGGGACGGTGAGATTGACATAAGGCTCTCGCATCTCTCATCTTCTGAAGGCATGACCAAAAGCCAACAACAGTTGAGAGGGGCGGGGAGCGGGAGAACGGTTTGCCATGCAAACGCTGTCTGAATTTCAATTCGTCAGTTCAAAGCTTGAACTCCCGCCAACCACCGTTAGCTTGCTCGCGTGAGTTTTGCCGCTGAAAAATTGGAACAACTCCGTGCCGTGCTGCGCGGCTACGGCTCCTGCCTCGTCGCGTATTCCGGCGGCGTGGACTCCGTGTTCCTCGCCCGCGTCGCGCACGACACGCTCGGCGACCGCGCGCTCGCGGTCATCGCCGATTCCCCCAGCCTGCCGCGCCGCGAACTCGCCGAAGCTCTCGCGCTCGGCGAACGTTTTCATTTCCCCGTGCGCGTCGTGAAGACGGCGGAGTTCAACAACGCCGAGTATCTCGCGAATCCCACGAACCGTTGTTACTTCTGTAAACATGAGCTGTTCGAGGAACTCACGCCGCTGGCGCGCGCTGAAAAATTTGCCGTCATTGCCTACGGCGAGAACGCCAGTGACCTTGGCGATTTCCGTCCCGGCGCGAAAGCCGCCGCCGAATTCCAAGTGCGTGCTCCGCTCAAAGAAATCGGGATGACCAAAGCCGAGATCCGCGAACTCTCCGCGCAACTCGGCCTGCCCACGGCGGACAAACCGCAGATGGCCTGCTTGAGTTCGCGCATCCCCACCGGCGAAAGCGTCACGCCGGAAAAACTCCACCTCATCGAAGAGGCTGAATACATTTTGCGCGACCTCGGTTTCTACGACGTGCGGGTGCGGCACAGTGAAGTGCGGAATCCGGAATCCGGAATGCGGAATCAAAACTCCGCACTCCGCACTCCGCACTCCGCACTTTCGGCGGCTCGCATCGAAGTCGGCCCCGGCGAAGTCGCGCGCTTGCAGGAACCCGCCACGCTCGCACACGTCACCGCTGCGTTGCGCGCGCTTGGCTACACGGAAATCACCGTGAATCCGCAAGGTTACCGGCGCGGCAGTCTCAACGTCGTTGCCGCTGCAAAATAATTTCCGCATGAAAATTTCCGTCATCGTCCCCGCGTTCAACGAAGAAAAACTCATCGCCCACTCGCTCGCCACCACGCGCACCGCGATGGACGCCTTCACCGCGCGCGGGTGGGACACCGAGTTGATTGTCTGCGACAACAATTCCACCGACCGCACCGGCGAACTCGCGCGTGCGGCGGGCGCGACCGTCGTGTTCGAGCCGCACAACATGATTTCCAAAGCGCGCAACACCGGCGCGCGCGCGGCCACTGGCGATTGGTTTGTCTTCGTGGACGCCGACACCTACCCCAGCCGTGAACTGTTCGCCGATGTGGCCGATGCCATCCTCACCGGCAAGTTTGTCGGCGGCAGCGCGAACGTGGAGGTGGACGATAAAATTCCGCGCGCCGTGCGCACGGCGAAGTTTTGGAATTTTCTGCAAAGCCGTCGCAAGTGGTTCGTCGGCTTGTTCAACTTTGCCGAGGCGAAAGCGTTTCGGACCGTCGGTGGTTTTGACGAACAACTTTACGGCACGGAAGACATTCGGATGTCCACCGTCTTGAAAGCCTACGCGCACCCGCGCGGCCTCGATATCGTCGTGCTGACCGCGCACCCCGTGCTCACGTCTGCGCGCAAAGCGCATCTCTACAAGATCAGTGATTTCGTGCGGCTGACGTGGCGTTCCATCATCACGCGCGGCGGCGCCTATCGCGACAAAGACGCCTGCCACATCTGGTATGACGGCAAACGGTGAGCAAAAAATCACAGTTGAAATAGCCCGACCGTTCCCAAACTTTATCCGCAGATTTCGCGGATTTCCGCAGATGAAAAATCTGCGTCCATCTGTGAAATCTGCGGACACAATATCAGTCGGTTGATTCGGCATTGTTCCGTTCAAAAAATGAAAATTAGCCTCGCAGCCAAAAACTTTCTCGCAGGCGTCGCCGTGTTTGGCATCGTCGTGGTGTTCGCGGGCTTGGGGTTTTACTGGCATTGGCGCGAACATCACGAAGACCGTTTCATCCTCGCCGCCGCGCGGCATTACCACGTTGACCCGGCGCTCGTGAAAGCGGTCGCGTGGCGGGAGACGTGGTTCAATCCTAGCGCGCGCGGCCGCCACGGCGAACTCGGCCTTATGCAGATCACCGAACCTGCCGCCAACGAATGGGTCGAAGCCGAGCGTATAAAGAACTTTTCGTTCGAGCACCTGCTCGACCCCACGACGAACGCTTTCGCCTCCACGTTTTACCTCGCGAAGCTGCTGCGTCGCTATCCGCAGACGGACAATCCCATTCCCTACGCGCTCGCCGATTACAACGCCGGTCGCACCCACGTCCTGCGCTGGGGAAAAAACGAAGCGACGACGAACAGCGCCGCGTTCCTCGCCGCGATGGATTTTCCCAGCACTAAAAAATACATCCTCACCATCATGCAACGGCGGCTCTACTACCTGCCGGATTTTGCAAGCGAAGTTGCGCGGTGAGTTTTGGTGTAGCGTCCGGCCTGTGGCCGGAAAGTTGGAAGCATTTTCAAGCGGCTGCGAATCCTCACGGCAACCGACGGCAACCGTCTTTGTCCCGGAGGGACACTTGACAATAGCCCGGCGTTTCAACGCCGGGCTATTGTCAACGGTTCCTTCGGAACCGGGCGCGGGAATTTCGTTTTACGGCGCGCGGCTTGCGTTGGAGTCCGGGGATTAACTTTGTTCCTTCGTTTCTTTGTGGTTAATTTTCCTCCGCTTGGCGCAGAACGCAGCAACGATCGCGACGGGCAACAATCTGTTCGCCGACCTCGCAAAAACTCCCGCCGTGCGCGACCTCGTGCGCCGCGTGGAGGCGGGCGGCGCATTGGCGTGTGCGGGCGTGACGCCGGGCGCACAGCCGTTTTTTGCCGCACTGCTGCGCGAACTTTTCCCGCAACGCCCCGTCGTCCTCGTCGCCGAAAACTTGAAGACGCAGGAAAGTTTCCAGCAAGACCTCGAGACCTGGTTGCAAATTGCAGGTTGCAAGTTGCAAGTTACGGATGGCGCGAGTCCAACTTGCAACCTTCAACCTGCAACTTGCAACCCGCTGTTTTTCCCCGCTTGGGAAGTTCTCCCGCACGAAGGCAAACTCCCCCACGCCGACGTCATCAGCGAACGCCTGCAAACGCTCGTCGCGCTCGCGGGCGAGTCCAAAGTCCCAAGCCCCAAGTCCAAAGTCATCGTCACATCGGTGACGGCGCTTTTGCAGAAAACTTTCGCGCCTGCTGATTTGAAAAATGCCTCGCGCACGTTCGCGCGTGGCGACTGCGCCAACCCGCTCGACCTCATCGAATGGCTCGAAGCGCAGGACTACGAACCGGAGGCGCAGGTCACGCAGAAGGGCGAGCTCGCCATGCGCGGCGGCATCGTGGACGTGTTCCCGCCCACGAGTCCGTGGCCGGTGCGATTGGAATTTTTTGGCGACGAGTTGGAATCGCTCCGCGAGTTCGATCCGCTCACGCAAGTCTCGCGCGGGGAAATTTCCAGCGTCACGCTGCCGCCGGCGGGCGAGTTGGGAATTCTAAAAAACAGAATTCAGAATTCAGAATTCAGAAGCCAGAATGAAACTCCGCTGGCCACGCTGCTGGATTATTTGCCGCGCGAAACTATTTTTGCGCTGTGCGAGCCGGAGCGGCTTGCGTTGCGAGCGAAAGAATACGAGTCGCAGATTCCCGCTGCCGACCCGCTCTTCATCGCGTGGTCCGATTTTCTCATAGAATTAAACCGCCGCAGGCTTACCTCAATTGAACTCGTTGACAACGTCGAATCTGGCGAAGCCACTCCGCACTCCGCACTCCGCACTCCGCATTTTTCTTCCCTCGATGCCTTCTGCCCGCTCGGCGAACGCGCGCCTGAACCGCAGATTGCCGAGGCGCAGCGGCGCGAGTTCTTCGCGCAACTGCATCGCTGGTTGCGGCAGGATTACGCCGTCCACGTTTTCTGCAACACCGACGGCGAACGCCAGCGCTTCGAAGAAATCTGGAAGGAATTCAATTTTGAAATCTCACTCCGCCCAATCATCGGCTCGCTCGCTCGCGGATTTATTTATGAGGAGGCGAAGCTGGTGGTCGTCACGGATGCGGAAATTTTCGGGCGTTACAAAGTCCAGCGTCCGAGACGCCTCAAATCGCCGCACGCCGCTGCGATGCGCTCGGCGATGGAAATTGATTTCGCGGATTTGGACGACGGCGATCTTGTGGTGCATTTGCAGCACGGCATCGGGAAATTTCGCGGGTTAAAAAATCTTCCCGCTGGCCTCGGCAATCGCCACTCGGCAATCGCCACTCGGCAATCCGGCGAAACCGAATGTTTAGTCATCGAATACGCGCAGTCCGACCACGACCTTGAGCCGCCCAAGCTTTACGTCCCCGTCAGCGAGGCGCACCTCGTCAGCAAATACGTCGGCGTCGGCAAAATCCGTCCGCCGTTGCATACGCTCGGCGGCGTGCGTTGGCGCAAGGCCGTGGAGCAAACCGAGAGCGCCGTGCGCGATGTTGCGGCGGAGCTATTGCGCATCCAAGCCGTGCGCGAATCGCAGCCCGGCCACGCGTTCGCGGCGGACGTGACGTGGCAACGTGAGTTTGAAGGCTCGTTTGTTTTTGAGGAGACGGTTGACCAAGTCAAAGCCATTGCCGAGACCAAGACCGACATGGAACGCGCCAAGCCGATGGATCGTTTGATCTGCGGCGACGTGGGCTTCGGTAAAACCGAAGTCGCCATCCGCGCCGCGTTCAAGGCCGTGATGGGCGGCAAGCAAGTTGCCATCCTCGTGCCGACGACCGTGCTGGCGCAGCAGCACTTCAACAATTTCCGCGAACGCATGGCGGATTATCCCGTGCGCGTGGAACTGCTCTCACGCTTCCGCACCAAGCGCGAAGCCGCGAAGGTCATCGAGAATCTCGCGGCAGGCGCGGTGGACATCGTCATCGGCACGCACCGCATCGTGCAGGACGACATCCAATTCAAGGAACTCGGCCTCGTGGTCATTGACGAGGAGCAGCGCTTCGGTGTGCTGCACAAAGAAAAATTCAAGCGTCTCCGCACGATGGTGGACGTGCTGACGTTGAGCGCCACGCCGATTCCACGCACGCTTTACCTCGCACTCACCGGCGCGCGCGACATGAGCACGATTCAGACGCCGCCGCACGACCGCTTGCCCGTGGAAACCATCGTCACCGAATACGACGAGCGCACCATCCGCGACGCTATCCAGCGCGAGATGAATCGTGGCGGGCAAACTTTTTTTCTGCACAACCGCGTGACGACCATTCTCACGATGCAACAGACGCTGTTAAAACTTTTACCCAACGCCCGCATTCTCGTCGGTCACGGCCAAATGAACGCGGACGATTTGGAAGAAGTGATGACGAAGTTCGTGAACGGCGAGGCGGACGTGCTGCTGTCCACGACCATCATTGAGAGCGGCCTCGATATTCCGAATGCGAACACCATCATCATTGACCGTGCCGACCGCTTCGGCTTGAGCGAGCTGTATCAGTTGCGCGGGCGCGTCGGGCGCTACAAGCACCAAGCCTTCGCGTATCTGCTGCTGCCGCGCCACGCGCGCTTGCTCACCGACGTGCGCAAACGCATCAGTGCGATGAAGCAATACGCGTCGCTCGGTAGTGGCTTCAAGATTGCGATGCGCGACTTGGAGATTCGCGGCGCGGGCAACTTGCTTGGCTCGGAACAGAGCGGTCACATCACGGCGGTGGGTTTTGAACTCTACTGCCAGTTGCTCAAGCAAAGCGTCGGCGCGCTCAAGGGCGAGAAGGTGAAACCGCGCGTGGAAGTGCGCGTGGCGTTGGATTTTTTGGAAGCAGGCACGAGGCGCGAGGCGTTGGGCGCCGAGACGGATGTGGTTGCCTCGCTGCCTGAAAATTACGTTCCCGAACCGCACCGCCGCATCGAGATTTACCGCAAGCTCGCGCAGGCCACAGACAAACTCGCGTTGGAAAATTTGCAGAAGG
>JBJOPC010000351.1:0-5515 GCA_046050965.1 Verrucomicrobiota bacterium
GGAGCGCGAGCCGTCACCAAAGCTTATTGCGGGAGCATGGCTTGCCAACTGAAGTTGCCGCCGGAGCTGGCCGCGCCGAGGTTGAGTCGGAAACAGTTGGTGGCTTTGTCGCTGACCCACCAGGCGGTGCCGAGGTTGAATTCGGGCGTGATGGTCACGGTGTAGTTCGTGGTGGCAAAGCTGGTGGAAAATTTCACGGTGAGCGCGGTGGCGGTGTTGTCGAGGTTGGTGATGCCCGCGCGGAAGTTGGCGAAGCGGCCGTTGCCCCAGTTGTCAATGGCCGCGAGCACCGCGCCGGAGGGATTGGCTTTGGCTTCAAAGAGGTTGGTGGTTTGCCCGTTGTAAGCCCCCATGACTTCGAGCGGGACGTTGGTGGGATAGCGAGCTTCAAAACGGTTGTAGCTGAAGGCGAACACACGGTAGCCGACGCCGGGTGGCGCGGAGTCGGCACCGTGCAGGAGAAATTCCTGTGTGCCGGAGTTAAAATAGAAAGCGCAGTTGGCGGTCTCGGTGGCGTTCTCCATGTCGAAGCGTCCGCCTTTGAGGGCGAGGCCGCCGGAGTTGGAGGCGTTAGTGTAGGTGGTGATCGTGCCGTAAACTTTCACGTCTTTTCCGCCGTTGCCGAGGTCGTTGACTTGGAAACCGAAGGCGCCATTGCGCGCCGAGCGGTTGAACGCGCCGCCGAGGTAGAAATGATCCACGGAAATGGTGAAGTCGGAGTCGAGATATTGTTTGGTCGCGCTGTCCCAGAAAAGATCGCCGCCGAAGTAGCGCCACTGCGCGTTGGTTCCCCATTGCGTGTAGGGCGCGCCCCAAGTCCACCAGTCTTCCATCGCGGTGAGGCCGGCATAATTCTGAAAACTCGTCTCCATCGTCTTGGACCAATTCGGCATATTGGTCGCGGTGGGGCCGAAGCTGGAATGGCCAGTCTCACTGCCGCCAAAATTGAAGCCGAAAGTGTAAGTCAGGTCGCCGAGCGGATCGCCGTAACTGTTGGGTTGAATGGAGGAGACGGCGCGGTATTCGCCGAAATGGCCGAGCGCGGCGTTGGAGATGGGCGCGGTCATGGCGAACCATTTCACGCCGCCGTTGGTCCAGCCGCTGCTGATATTGGTCGGCACGATTTGCCAACCGGGGCCGGTGAGGTCGTCGCTGTTGGTGCTGTAGAAAACGACGTTGGTGGGATTGAACGGGCTGGGCGTGGGCGTGGCCAGCCATTGGCCGCTGCCGTTTGTGTCGGTGGCCGTCCAGACGTAACCGGGCGCGGCGGAGTTGCCGGCGAATTGGATTGTGCCGCCGAGCGTGGTGGCGTTGCTCGCCACGAGCGTGCCGCCGTTCACGCTGCCGGCGTTCGCGGCGTAGAGCGCGTAGGGCGTGGGCGCGATGGGCTGGCGCGGCGCGAGCGGGGTGAAGGCGAAGGTATTGCTACCGCCGGGACGCACGCCGATTTCGAGCCAATAGCTTGCGCCGGTGAAAATGTTGCTGCCGAAATTCAGTGACACGGTGAACATGCCGTTGCTCACACTGGTTTGGGCGTTGGTCAACGCACTGCCAACTTGCGCGCCGCCAGTGTTGGTGGTGAACAAAGAAAATTTCAAATCGTAACTGCCGTTGGTCACCACGCCGCCGACGGTGAGCCGACCTTGGTAAGTGAACGAAGTAGTTTGCGCGCGCAGTGAAATGGCTCCGAACCAAACGAGCAGACTGACGGCAAAAAAACGAAAGTGCTTCATGTTAAATACAACCTGACAAAAGTTACGACGCGCAGACTATCGCACACGCGAGCTGGAGAATCAATGAAGAGGGCGGCGACGTGTCGCCGCACTCCCAATGCGGGCGCTGCCAACGGGAGTCGCGAGTTTTTTACGCCGTTAGCCCACGCTGTCGCAACCAGCGTTGCAGCGTCAGCACTCGCGCCATTTGCATCGCATCGGCTTCGGCGGCTTCGGCGGGAGATTTTTTCCACGGGTCTTCGCCCAGCCAGCCGGTGAAACGCGCGCGTTCGCCGGGCGCCACGTCCGCCCACCACTGCGCCACGGTCGGGCTGTGTCCCAGATAATATTCCCACACCGGCCACGAACCGGTGGACACCGCGCCGCCGCGCACGGGCGCGAGGCCGAGCGCACGGCGGACTTTGCGTTTGGCCACTGCCCAGAGGAACCACGCCGTGCGTTGCTGCTCGGACGCGCCGACGGGAGTGCCGTAATTGTTGTTCGCAATGCTGCGTCCCGCCGCGCCGCAAACCTCCGCCACGGCGCGACCGAAGACGATGCCGTTGACCTTGCTCGCCGGAGACATTTTTTCAAACACCGCCAGCACCTCGGTGTCAGCGATGGGCGGATCCCACGGCAAGGTGCGCCACAAAATACCGCGCCCCGCCGCATCGGCTTCGCGCGCCAGCGGACGCAGCCGCAGATCTTCGAGCGCAAGACGGTTGGCCGCGTAGTTCTCACGGAGGTGGGCGGGAAAACGATTTTGCCAACGTTGTTGCAACTGCGTTTGCCACGGCTCGGCGACAGGCTGGTGTTCCGAATAAAATTGAAAATTGAACGGCGCGAAATCGTAGAGCGGCAAGACGCGGCCAAACAATCGCCGATGCTGGCGATTCGCGGCCAGTCCCTTCAGCATATAATCCACATAGCAACCGGTCATCACCGTGCCGAGTTTTTCTGCAGAAAACCGGGGAATCATGCCCGTGTAATGCGTGTCCACGAACGACCACATCCCACCGGCGATGCGAATGGAATTTTCCGCGTTCAGCGCGTAGTAATCGGCGTCGCGCGGCAACGGCGTGTGCGCCGCGCCCGCCGCCGCCACGATGCGGCGCGCGGTGGCGAGTTCTTCGTTTGGTTCGTCAAAGAGCGTGTAGCAGGAAACTTTTTCTGGCGTCTCCGCGCCGAAGACGCACACGCGCGAATCCGCGCCGCCGCTCAACAGCACACCGGGCTTGCCGAGCCGCGCGAGCGTGCGGCGTTTCACTGCGTTGCGAAGGGCGTCGGCGAGTTGCGCGGTCAACGCGTCTTGGTCTTCGCTCGGCGGCTCGGTGAGGTAGCGCGGCTGCCACCAAGTGCGGCGGGTGCGCGTCCACTTTTCGCCGGAATGTTTCCAGACGTAATGGCTCGCGGGTTCGAGCATCTGGATATTTTGGTAGTAAGTGAACGGCTGCACACTCGTGCCGGTCGCGAGAAATTCCACCGCCGTGAGTTCATCAAACTCCGCGCGTCCGCCACGCGCTTGCACCATGTCCGCGAGCACGTCCGGGTGCGAGCAGAGCAGGGGAGCGTCGCCGTCCGCGAGATACATTGGGAACACGCCGAGCCGATCGGTGATGACGTGCAGCTCGTTCGTGCGCGGGTCGGCGAGGATTACGCAGCCCGCGCCGTTCAAGCTCACGGCGAGCGTGGCGGGATTTTTCTGGAACCGTTCCAGCACGGTGCGGCAAGCGAGACCGCCGGTGAATGGCAGCTTTTCCGCCGCCGCCCATTCGCTTTCCTCAAAGGCCAGCCGCCCGCCGAGCGCTGCGAAAATCCCCGTGCGCGTGTCGTGCGCCGGCGACCACAACGCGTCCGCATCCACGCGTGTGACGGCGAATGCTAGCGCGCCGACGGACTCAACGAAACTTTGCGTGGCGGGCGTGAAGCAAAGTTTTGCGGCGGCTTGCGCGGCTTCGGCGGCCTTGCCGGTGGAGATATAGAGGCTGCTCATGTGGCGGTTGGTTCGCGCGGAGAATATTCAACGCGGCTTAATCGCCAAGAATCAAAATGCGGCGCGCGATTTTCCTGCCGGGCAGGTAGCCCGCCAACTCACGCAGTTGCGGCGTGAACGCTGCGCGCAGCACGACTAGGTAAGTCATGCCTGCCACCACGCCGCAAAGTCCCGCACCACACACCGCACCCCAAGTGCCGGTGAAGAATAGTTGCGCGGGATTCACGCCGCCGAATTTTTCCAGCGCGAGCACGGCCAGCACTCCGATGCCTGTCGCGGTGAACGCAGGCAACAGGGAGTTTTTCACGCCGGAAAAATTCAGGCACTGGCCTTGGATTAACCAGACGACCATCAGCGCGAACAAGACGACTTGCAAACTCGCCACGGCGATGAGGTAAGTTTGCAGCCCGCCCGGCAGCGCGAACACGAGTGCGAACAGCGTGCCGACGAGCAGGAGGATGTCGGCGGCGAGGCAGTGTTTGAGTTTGTTTTTGGAGAGCAAGAGTTGGTTGGCCGTGTTGCCGAGCGCGATGGCTGCGCCGACGAGCATGGCCCACGGCAGCAGCGGAATGGCGGCGGTATATTTTTCACCGTAGACCGCGAGCAGCAGCGGCGCGGCGAGCAGCGAGGAAAACGCCGCCGCTGGAATCGTGACCCACGCGACGACGCGCAGCACGAGGGCGTTGACGCGCGTGACGTTGGCGGGGTCGGGGTTCACGCGGGTGAGCACGCTGTAAATCGAGTAGAGCAATTGTTCGGCAAAGCCTTGGCAGGCGACCTGTGCGAGGCCGAGCGCGCTGCCGAGAATTCCGAATTGTGCCGTGCCAACCAGCGCGACGATGACGCTGCCTTCAATCAGGCGTCGCCCGCCGAACGCCAGCCCGCTGGCCACGCGCGTCCAGCCGAAATTCCATGCGGGTTTGTAGTTCGCCCACGACCAAGTCCAGTCCGGTCGCCAACCTTGCAGCACGAACAAGTCGAAAATGAACGGCAGTGCCATCACGAACGACGGCACGAGTAGCACATACGGTCCGCAGCGCAGGCGCGCGAGCCAGAGTTGCACGAGGAACGCCACGATGAGCGCGCTGGCGTGGAGGATGCGGAGGCGTTTCCAGTCGAACGCGCGTTCGAGCATCTTGCGGCGGAATTCGCACGGCCAATCCAGCAAGAAAGTGAGCGACATGAGTTGCACGAGGGGCGCGAACTCCGCGAATTTCGGAAACCAACCGAGCGCGAAAGCAATCAGGTTTGTCAGCGCGAACAGCGTCAGTTGGAAAAAACCGCCAGCAGTGAAATGGTTTTGCCACTGGGCGTCTTTGTCTTCGCGCACTTGCACGGTGTGCGCCACGAAATTGGTGAAGGCGAACAATCCCAAGAAGCCGACGATGCGGTTCACTTCGTCAAAAACGCCGTAGTCCGCAGTCTCCAGCATTCGTCGGAAGATGACGAGACCGCCGATGCGCAGGATGACTTCGCGCAACAGATTGAAACTCGCGTTCCACAGCACGGCGGACTTGGCGTGGCGCGCGAGGCTCATGCGACGGATTTGCGGCGCAGCACGGAAAGCGAATCCACTTGCTCGACTAGCTCGAAGCGCGGGTCGTGGCGGATGTGCGATTCAAAATAAAGGTGCGAGCCGAATGCCGCCACGCCCGGATTGTGCGCCGGCACACGCGTGTCGTGCAGCGCGACGATGCCGCCGGGTTTGAGGCGCGTCGCCCAATCGGTCCAATCGCGCGTGATGCCGGTCAGCGAGTGGTCGCCGTCCACGAATAAAAAATCCAGTTCGCCCGCCACGTCGCCGAGCGCG
>JBJOPC010000352.1:0-8829 GCA_046050965.1 Verrucomicrobiota bacterium
GCCGGATGAGCGGTAAGTCTTGCATAAGGTCGCCGAAACGCAGTTTCATCGCGCCGCTCTGCTGTTGGCCGAGCAATTCACCCGGCCCGCGCAGCTTTAAATCCGCCTCGGCGATTTTAAAACCATCGGTCGTCTCCTCCAAAACTTTCAATCGCTCGCAGGACTCGTCTGTCTTCGCATCGGAAATCAAAATGCAAAAACTCTCGTGCGCGCCGCGACCGATGCGCCCGCGCAATTGGTGCAACTGCGCCAAGCCAAACACCTCCGCGTTCTCAATGAGCATCACCGTCGCGTTCGGCACGTCCACGCCGACCTCGATGAGCGACGTGGCGAGCAGCGCGTGAAGTTTGTTCGCGCGAAACGCAGCCATCACGGTTTCCTTCTCCGCCGGCTTCACGCGTCCGTGCAGCAAGCCAACCTTGAACGGCGCGAGCGCTTTTTGCACGTTGGCAAATTCCTTCGTCACGGCTTTGAAACCATCCGTGCTTTCCTCGACGCGCGGATAAACGATGTAAGCCTGCCGTCCGCCAGAAATTTTTTCGCGGATGAATTCCCAGACCTTCGGCAGCTTCTCGGCAGTGCGGACGAAAGTTTTTATCGCGCCGCGTCCGCCGGGCAATTCGTCAATCGTCGAGACATCGAGGTCGCCGTAGAGCGTGAGGCCGAGTGTGCGCGGGATCGGCGTGGCGGTCATCACGAGCAGGTGCGGGTAATTGCCTTTGCGCACGAGCGTCTCGCGTTGCGCGACGCCGAACTTGTGCTGCTCGTCAATAATGACCAAGCCGAGGCGCGGCAAATCAAAGCCGCCCGTGAGCAAGGCGTGAGTGCCGATGAAAACAGTCGAGGGTCGAGAGTCGAGGGTCGAGGTCATGCGGCGCGGCTGGTTCTCGACTC
Source organism: Verrucomicrobiota bacterium (assembly GCA_046050965.1). GTDB lineage: Bacteria > Verrucomicrobiota > Verrucomicrobiia > Limisphaerales > JAFMIX01 > JAFMIX01. Next base: position 895 of record JBJOPC010000352.1, read on the forward strand.
TCGACTCTCGACCCTCGACTGTCTTCCGGCTGCCCGTTTGCAAAAGAACTTTCACGCCGAGCGGTTCAAACCACTTCACAAAATTCTGGAAATGCTGCTCCGCCAAAATCTCCGTCGGCGACATCAGCGCGACGTTGAACCCGCTCTCCAACGCCATCAACGCCGCACACGCGGCCACGGCGGTCTTGCCCGAGCCGACATCGCCTTGCAGCAGGCGGCGCATCGGGTGCGCGCCGCCGAGGTCGCTGCGAATTTCGCGCAGCACGTTCGTTTGCGCGGCGGTGAGTTTGAAACCGAGCGCGGCGAGGAACGGTTTGATGAAACGGTTGTCGCCCTTGCACGACAACGCGGCGGCGTTCGCCTCAAACTTTTTGCGCCGTGATTGGATTTGGATTTGCAGCGCAACGAATTCATCCAGCGCGAGCCGCTGCCGCGCGATGTCCACGTCCAGCAATTCCTCTGGAAAATGAGTCATCCGAATTGCGTTCGCGCGCGTCGGATAAATTTTCAAGCCGAGCGCGGGCGTCGGTTCGGGAATTTGCGACTCAAACTTTTCCAGCGCGCGCCACACGAGCGAGCGCAGCACGCGCGCGGTCAACCCTTCCGTAAGCGGATGAATCGGCACGATGCGGTTGACGTGGATAGCTTCATCATCGTCGGCTTCGATGCGTTCGGTCTCGGGATGCGTGAACGTGCGTGGTTTCTTTTCGTCGTCCAGTTTCCCGAAGACGAGGAACTCGCGACCGACCGCATACCAATCGGCCATCCACGGCTGCGATTGCCACCAGCGGCAATACAAATGCGCCGTGCCGTCGTCGAGAATGCACTCGAACATCGCGCGCGTGCCGCCCTTGAAACGCTTTACGCCCGCCGCGACGATTTTGCCGCGCACAGTGGCGGGTTCTTTCAACTTGAGTTCGCGGATGGCGAGAAATTTCCGGCGGTCTTCGTAGCGACGCGGCTTGTGCAGCAGCAAATCTTCGACGGTAAAAATCTCCAGCCGCGCCAGCAGCTTCGCGCGCTCGTCACCCACGCCCCAGACTGCGCTGACGGGCAAAGCCAGCGGTGAAGTTTGGTTTTCCGGCGACGACATGGGAACTATTGCTGCGGCAAAACGTGACCGGGAATGGAGCAAGTCGGATCAGCGTTCACTGGGCTGATGGTGTAAGCACCGCCGCTGGGACAGATCGGGAAAGTATTATTTTTCAAGTAGACGGAAACTTCGGCAACCGTTGGGATAGCGGTATCAACCTTCCTATTTTCCAAAGCCCACTGCTGTTTCGCCCCGTCAAGCTGACGAAGATTGTTGATACAAGCATTGGCGGATTCTGTTTGGCTGACTTGCGTGACCACGGCGCGCAACTGCTGGTTCTCCGCCTGTAATCGCTGCGCTTCCGGCGTCAGCTGCGGCTTGACCTGCAACGTCGTGACCTGCTGCGCGAGTTGCTGTTTGGTGGTTCGCAATTGCGTGACTTCGGCGCGCAATTTCAGCACGTCAGCGGTGTCTTTGCGGAGCCGCTCGATTTCTTTTTGCTGCGCTTCGTTGCCGGAAGTTTTGAGCTGCTCCACGTCGGCGCGCAGTTGTTCCAGTTCTTGTGTCTGTGCGCGCAAAGACATCAACTCGGCGGTCTGTTTTTGGTTGGCGTTAAAAAAGAAAGCCGCTGTCACCGCGCAACCGACCGCGCAGAACCACGGGAAAAGGTTTTTGAAGTTCATCGTGCGGATGTTGTCGTCGTTTTGGCTCACGCCGTCAAAAGAATAATCACACCACGCGACAGTTTCAGGTTTTGTAGTGCGCGGGCATGACCGCGCTTTGGAACTGGGAGACATGTCTCCCAGTTCCAAAGCGGCGACGTGTCGCCGCACTCCAAAGCCGCCGACTACGCCATTGAATTGACGCCTCGTGTCACCGCCGTTAGCCTGCCGCGCCATGGAAATGCCCACGCTCCGCACGCCCGACACCGAACGCTGGCGGCTTCGTCAACCGATGCCGACCGCGCAGTTCAATCCGCTCGCCGCCGAGATTCTCGCGCTCAAAAAATCGCTCAACGCCGTTATCCTCGCGCACAATTATCAAGTGCCCGAGATTCAAGACGTGGCGGATTTCGTCGGCGATTCGCTCGGCCTCGCACAGCAGGCGGCGAAGACGGACGCGGACGTGATCGTGTTCTGCGGCGTGCATTTCATGGCGGAGACAGCGAAAATTTTGAACCCTGGCAAAATCGTCGTGTTGCCGGACAAAGACGCCGGTTGTTCGCTCGAAGAAAGTTGCCCGGCGGAACAGCTCGCCGCGTTGCAGGCCACGAATCCGAACTTCTGGACGATTGCCTACATCAATTGCAGCGCGGCGGTGAAGGCGTTGTGCGATGTCATCGTCACGAGCGGCAACGCGGAGAAAATCGTCAACGCCGCGCCCAAGGACAAAGATATTTTGTTCGTGCCGGACGAAAATCTCGGCCAGTGGGTCATGGAACAGACCGGGCGTGAGATGACTTTATGGAAAGGGAATTGTTACGCGCACGTTGAGTTTCGCCGCGACGCGTTGCTGGAGTTGCGCGCGAAATTTCCCGAAGCGAAAGTCGTCGTGCATCCCGAAGCGTTGCGCGAGGTGCGCGACGCGGCGGACGTGGTTTGCTCCACCGAGAAAATGATTTTATTCTGCCAAGAATCGGCGGCGCGGCAATTCGTCATCGTCACCGAGTCGGGCATCATCCATCGGTTGCAGAAGGAATGTCCCGGCAAAGAATTCATCTGCGCGCCGACGTTCGACGTGATGCGCGCGCCGGGTGACAACTGCCGTTGCAGCGAATGCAAATTCATGAAGATGAATACGCTCGAAAAAGTCCGCGACTGCATGAAGCACCTCTCGCCACGCGTGGAACTGCCGCCGCACATCATCGCGCGCGCGCGTCTGCCCATCGAGCGGATGCTGCAAATCTCCGCGCAACCGCTGGCGAACGCGGGCTAAAAGTTTTTGCCCTTTGCCTTTTGCCTTTTGCCTTCCCTCATGCCACCCATTTTCTACGACACCCACGCGCACTTGGACTACCCAGAGTTCGCCGCCGATTTCGACGCGCTGCTCGAACGCGCGCGCGCGGCGGGCGTCACGAAAATTATTTCCATCGCCACGGACTTGGACAGCAGCCGACGCGCATTGGCACTTGCAGAAAAATATCCCGGCATCTACGCCGCCGTCGGCTGGCATCCGAGCAACGCCCACGAAGCGCCCACTGACATCCGCGATGAATTACGCAAACTCGCGCGTCATCCCAAAGCCGTTGCCATCGGCGAATGCGGCCTCGATTATTACCGTCTGCCCAGTGCGAACGGCGACAGCACGGAGGCCGACGAGCCTTACAAAAAAAAGCAGGCAGAAATCTTCGCGCAACAACTCGAAGTCGCGGCGGAACTGAAATTGAACTGCGTCATCCACCAGCGCAGTTCGTTCGATGATTTGTTCGCGCAGATTCAACCGTTCGCCACGCAGACGCGCGGCGTGTTCCACTGCTTCGGCGAGAGTGTGGTGCGGTTGCAGCAGATTTTATCGCTCGGTTGGCTCGTCAGTTACACCGGCATCGTCACGTTCAAGAATGGTCAGAACATCCGCGACGCCGTCGCCGCCACGCCGCCGGACAAATTCATGCTCGAAACCGACTGTCCGTATCTCGCGCCCGTGCCGTATCGCGGCAAGCGCTGCGAACCGGCGTGGGTGAAAGAGATTTCCGAGACCGTCGCCAACGTGCGTGGCTGTCCGCTCGCCGAATTAAGCCGCGCGACGTGCGCCACGGCGGAAGAATTTTTTCCGAAACTCCGCAATTAGCCGAGCGCGCGAAGCTCAACTTCACCGTTTCCAACCACGCACGAGTTGCGCATAGTGCGCGCGTGAGCCAACGCACTGCGCCATGATTCAAGTCAAGGACACTCTCCGCGCGACGGTCAACATCGCGTTCGATGGTCGCGTGATTAAAATTTTTCACGCCGCCAACGCGGCGGAGCGGTTTGCGAACGAAGTCCGGGTGTTGCGCCACCTCGAAGCATGCGGCTGCGATTTTGTCCCGCGCGTGCTGGAGGCGGACGCGGAGAAACTACGCTTGGTCACCACCAATTGCGGTTGCCGCGTGGATCATCTGGACGCGCCGCGCACGAAAGAATTATTCGCCGAGCTGGAGAAATTCGGTGTGCGCCACGACGACGCCGAAGTCCGCAACGTGACTTACCGCCAGCAGGACGGTCGCTTTTGCCTGATTGATTTCGAGTTCGCCACCATTCTCCCCGATGCGCCTATGAAAACTGTCGCCGCCAATGCCACTTCGCTTCAATGGTCGGGTTTGTCCGACCTCGGCAAAGTGCGGAAGAACAATGAAGACTCGTTCCTCGGCCTGCGTTTCGACGCGCACGAGGCGCAACGGCTCGGCAAGTTCGGGAATTCGCTCGCCGCAGATTTTGATTTCGTGTTCGCCGTGTGCGACGGCATGGGCGGCGCGAAGGCGGGAGAATTCGCGAGCAACATTGCCGTGGAGAAAATCACCGCGCTCCTGCCGCGCTCATTTCGTAAAATCGTGGGCGGCGACGCAGGTGCGGACGAGACGTTGCAAAAACTGTTCGCCGAAATCCATCGTGCGCTCGTGTATCTCGGCAGTTCTTACGACGAATGTCACGGCATGGAGACGACGATGAGCCTGTGCTGGTTCACGCCGGGCCGGATGTTCTTCAGCCACGTCGGCGATAGCCGCATCTACCTATTGCGCGCAGGCGCGACGGAGATTTTGCAACTCACGCACGACGACACTTACGTCGGCTGGATGTTTCGTAACGGCCAACTGAACGAACGCGAAGCGCGCACGCATCCGCGCCGCAACGTGCTGCAAAAAGCTTTGGGCGGCGGCAATCAATTTGTGGATCCACAATTCGGCGCGGTGGCCTGCGCGCCCGGCGACATCTTCCTGCTCTGCTCCGATGGGCTCACCGAGGGGCTTTACAACCATCAACTCGTGGACTTGCTGCGCGCGACAGAACCGAACCCCGCGCAACGCCTCGTCGCCGCCGCCGTGACGAACGACGGGCGCGACAACACCACCGCGCTCGTGGTGCAAGTGGGGTGACGTTCGCGCGGCTTGGCATGGTCAGCAGCAACGTCCCAGCGCATCGCCCAACCCGGTTGCTTCACGAGCCAGTCCCAAGAAAAAACCCGCTGCCTGAATCAGGCAGCGGGTTGTTCGTAAAGTGCCGTGAGGGCGACTCAATTAATCGTCATCACCGTAGTCATACATATAGGTGTAGTAAGTAGACTGGCCGTTCAGCGTGCCAGTGCCGTAACGGAAACTGCTGGAGAAGTTAACTGACAACGTGCCGACGCCAGGAACCGTCACAGAACCGCTGTTTGCACCCGTCACGCGATAGGTGTAGGTAGTCGTTCCAGTAGTGTAGGGGCTGCCGGATACCCAGTGCCGATAATACACCGAGTTGTTGTAGAAATACAGGTAGCCGTAGTTGGAATAACCATCGTTCAGGTAGAAATCAATCTCGCGACCAGCGAGGAAATACGGCGCCGTGCCGTAAGACTTGAACAGAATGGTGGTCGTGTTGACCGTGTCGCCGGTGAACTTCAGCACCAGCAAGCTGCCGTAGCTGTGGCCAGAGACCGTGTTGATGACGCGCTCGGCCGTTTTGGTCGCGTAGCCACGGTCATAGTAATAGCCGGTGAAGTTTCCCGTCATATCCACGTTATTAGCGTAGAAAGTAACGTAATCGTAAATCCCACCAGTCTGGGGAAATGCGGTGCCGTAAAGATAACTGTTGTTGATGGTCAGTTCCGTTTTGCCGAGCGGATTACCGCCGCCGGAGCCGTAGTAAGAGCCATTGAAGGCTCCCGTGTTGTAGATGCCTCGCGCGTGAACCGCGTGGGTCAACGTCAGCGAGGTGAGTGCAATCAGTAGGGTTTTGAATAGAGTTTTCATGGGCGGCGAGAGAATTGCAAAGTCGTGCAAGGGCGGCAAGAAATGTTTCGGGAAAATGTATCCACCGTAATTCCTCCGCAGAAATTCTCGCCAGTTTGCCCGACTCGTGGCAGATTGCCGCCCATGCGCTGGCTCCTCACTACCATTTTCGTCGCGGCCTTTTTAGTCCGCGCGGCGGTTGCTCAAATCACCGACCCCGCGCCCACCGCGCCGCCCGCGGATTTTGCGCGCCTCGCGGCGGACTACGATACGCTCCACGGTCGCTACACCAACCTCGCCGCCAGCGCGCGCCTCGTCATCACCGACATGAAAAAGGAGGACACCCGCCTCCGCCAGCAAGTCGCCGACCTCCAGAAACAACTCGCCGAACTCAAAACCCAAACCGCCGACGCCTCCAAACAGACCGCCGAACAAAAATCCCAAGCCGACGACGCCCGCAAACGCGCCGACCAACTCCAGACCGACCTCACCGCCGCGCTCGCCCGCGTGACCGACCTTGAAAACAAACCCATCGCCCCCGACCTCCTCAAGCAGACCGACGACCTCAAAGCCATCAACACCCAACTCAAGCAGCAGACCGAAGACCTCAAGCAACAAGCCGACACCACCCAGAAACTCGCCGACAAACTTCAGCACGAACTCACCAACGCCCTGACGCGGCTTACCGAACTCGAAGCCCGCGCCGTTACCAACGCCGCGCAACTCGCCCAGACCGAAGGGTTGAAAAAAGAAAACGCTGAACTCAAACAGCAGACCGCCGATTTGATTGTTCTCGCGGCCGATTCTAAAAAGTTCGCCGAGAAAACCGCCGGTGATTTGACCAACGCCCTCGCGCGCGTCACCGAGTTGGAAACCAAACCCACCACCAACGGCGTCAGCACCGCCGCCGCCGACCTCCAGAAACTCGCCGACGAACTCAAGCAGCAGAACGAAATGCTCAAGACCCAGACCGACGCGCTCGTGAAGGACACCGAGGATTACAAACACAAAGCCGAAGACGCCAAGAAATCCGCCGACGACAAACAGACCGCCCTCGCCGCCGCGAGCGCCCGCGTCGGCGCGCTCGAAGCCACGCCCATGCCCTTCACCCCCGCCGAACTCGCCTTGCTCGCCGCGAATCAAAAAACCAAACCCGTCCCGCAGCCCGCGCCCGCCGCGCCCGCGCAACCCGAAGAAGTCGCCAACCTCATCGCCGCCGCCCAACACGCCTTCGCCAAAGGCGACTACGAAGTCGCCCGCGACAAGAGCCGCGAAATCCTCGCGCTCCAACCCACCAACCAACTCGTTCTCGGCAACCTCGGCGCCATCGAACTCGAACTCGGCGATGCCACGGCTGCGGAGACGCACCTCAAGCGCGCCCTCGAACTCAAGCCCGAAGACGCCTACTGTTTCTCCGCGCTCGGCAATTTATATTTCCGCGCCAACCGTTACGACGACGCCCTCACCGCCCTCGCCCGCGCCGTGCAACTCAACCCAGACGACGCTCAAGCCCAGAATTTTCTCGGCATGACGCTCTGCCAAAAAGGCCAGCGCACCGCCGCCGAAGCCGCCTTCCGCAAGGCCATCCAAGTGGACCCCGACTACGCTGGCGCGCATCACAACTTGGCCGTCTATTACGCCTCCAAAGAACCCGCCGAGACCAGCCTCGCCAAATATCATTACGACAAAGCCATCAGCAACGGCGGCCAACGCAGTCCCGATTTGGAAAAACTCCTCGAAGACGCCGCCAAGAAATAAGCCCGCCAATCGCGAACCAAAGCAGATAGCGCACAACCAATTCAACCTAGACGCTCCATCAGCTTCCCGCTCCCACCGTCGCCGCAGACAAGCAGCCAACGTCTCCCAGTTTCCCTCTCCCAGCGGGAGAGGGATTAAGGGTGAGGGAGAATGCGCAGCCTCGCTTGAGGTGAACGGATAGGTTTGGGTTTACGAGCCGTTCTCCCTCACCCCGGCCCTCTCCCGCTGGGAGAGGGAGACG
>JBJOPC010000353.1:0-7867 GCA_046050965.1 Verrucomicrobiota bacterium
GACGCTGATGACCTATGTGAACACCATCGCCGCGCTCATCGCCAGCCGGATGGCGTTCGATGCCTACGGCGATACGGACAAGGCCGCGCTCGGCATTTTCGCGGGCGCAGTGCTGCTGGCTTACGCGCTGGGCGGGTTCAGCAATTTTTTCCTGCGCCGTCCGTTCGTGAGCGATGCCGTGTTGCTGCTCGTGCCGCTGGTGACGATTGCGGCGGCGATTATTTTTAACTACACCGCGCAGAAGGCGTCGCTCGGCACGGCGGCGGCGGTGGACTGGCGAATCATTCCCGTGGCGGTTTTGATTTTGTTCGCACTGTGGGTGCTGTCCGCGCTGGCGCTCGCTTGCTCAACACGGTTCGACACCATTCCCACGCTTGCCATTTGCTCGGCGGTTTTTTTGCTCGGCCTCATGTCGGATTATTTGTTCGGTCGTCACGCGGTCAAAGGCGAATGGTGGGCAAGCGCGCTTTACACCATCACCCCCAACTGGCAGCTTTTCTGGCTCGCCGACGTGCTGGAAACGGGCAAGACGACGCCGTTCTGGGGTTACGTCGGCAAGGCGTTTGGCTATGCGGCGTGCTACATCGGCGCGGTGCTGGCGGGCGCGGTGGTATTGTTTGAAGAACGGGAATTAAGCTGAACATGGAACGCAGCACTCAAAAAATCGGACTGGTGAATTTCATCGCACTGCTCGCGGTCGGCGCGGGCGTGTTCGCGCTGGGCAAACACTCGCTGTCGCTGGCGGCGTTGGCGGCGAGCATCGCGCTCGGGTTCGGCGCGCTCGTGGCGGCGGTCGGCTGGTTCCAGATGCGCCTCGAAGACCGCGAACGGCTGGAAAAATACGAACTCGACGAACTCGCCCGCACGCGCGGCAGCGCGACGTTGTTCGAGGGCAAGGAAGACACCTTCGCGGCGCAACAGTCGCGACTCTCGTTTGAAAAATATTTCGTGCCGGGCTTCACGCTCGTGCTGTGCGTCGGCCAAAGCGTCGTCGCGTGGTGGTTGTGGAATTTGTTCGCCAAAATTCCGGTGGTTGCGCCACTGCAAAATCAGCTCATGACGATGGGCTTGTTCGGCCTGTGTTTTCTCGCGCTGTTCCTGCTCGGCAAATACGCGGCGGGCATCGCCAAGATTGAGAATCTCCGCTTGATCCGTCCGAGCGCGGGCTGGCTACTGCTCGGCGCGTATGTTTGCTTCCTCGTCGCGGCGGGCATCGCGGCGGAAGAAGCGGGCGTGAAGCGCGTGGATTTCCAACTCGCGCGCGGTCTCGCCGTCTTGCTCGCGATGTTGGCGGCGGAACTTCTGCTGAATCTCGTTTTCGAACTTTACCGTCCGCGCGTGAAAGGCAAAGTCGCCCGTCCGCTCTACGAAAGCCGCCTCGTCGGCTTGCTTTCGCAGCCGGAAGGGCTGTTCACCACGGCGGCGCGCACGTTGGATTACCAGTTCGGCTTCAAAGTTTCCGAGACGTTCGCCTACCAGATTCTCGCGGAGAAATTGCCCGCGTTCATCCTCGCGCTCGCGGCGGCGGCGTGGCTGTCGAGTTGCCTCGTGTTTCTTGAACCCGGCGAACAGGCGTTGCTTGAACGCAACGGCAAGCCGGTGGATAGCGGCAAAATCCTCACGGCGGGCGCGCATCTGAAATTGCCGTGGCCGATTGATAAAATTTACCGCTACAACGCTAGCGAAGTCCGCAGCTTCAACGTCGGCTTCGTCCCCGACCCAAAACTCGCGGGCGAAAATACCGTGCTGTGGACGCGTTCGCATTACAAAGAAGAGTTGCCGTTCCTCGTCGCCAGCCGCGACGTTTCGGTGGACACCAACGCCAACGCAACCGTGCCGGTGAACTTGCTCGACGCCGGGATTCCCGTGCAGTTCCGCATCGCCGATGTGCGCGCGTGGGCCACCAAACACGCCGACGCGCAGGCGTTGCTCGAGCAGATTGCGACGCGCGAAGTCGTGCGCTACCTCGCGGGCGTGGACTTGCTCGACATCATGTCCACTGGACGCGCAGCGGCGGCGGTGGCGTTGCAGAAAAATATCCAAGCGCGCGCGGATGAATTGAATCTCGGTGCGGAAATTTTGTTCGTTGGCCTCGCCGATATTCATCCGCCCACCACGGCGGCGGCGGATTACGAAGCAGTCAACGGCGCGTCGCAGCAAGTGCAGGCGAAGGTGTTCAAAGCCGAGGGCGACGCGACCAAGGACAACTTGCTCGCGCAGGCGCAGGCGCTCGAAGATGTGCGCGCGGCAGAAGGCCGCGCCGCTGGCAAAGTCTCCGGCGCAAACGCCCAAGCCGCGCGCTTTGCCAACCAGCTCGTTGCGTATCGCACCGCGCCGGAAGTTTATTCGCAGCGGTTGTATCTCCAGACGTTTGCCCGCGCTACGGCGAACACGCGCAAATATCTCATCATGGCGACCAACGCCCACGAAGTTTTCCAACTCAACCTCGAAGAAAAATTGCGCCCCGACATCCTCGATGTCACCGCCCCGCCGCCCACCCATTGATTTTATGAAACGCAATCCACTGACCATTGCCATCGGCTTGCTGCTGCTCGCGATTTTCGTCGCGCTGCTGTTCTGCTTCCAAGTGCGCCAGACTGAAGTCGCGCTCGTCACCACGTTCGGCAAACCTTCGCGCAGCGTCACCGAACCGGGGCTGAATTTCAAATGGCCGTGGCCCATCCAGAAAGTCCAGACGTTCGACAAGCGCATCCAAAATCTCGAAAGCAAATTCGAGCAGACGTTCACGGCGGACAAATTCACGCTCATCGTGACCATCTACGCTGGTTGGGAAATTTCCGATCCCGCGCAGTTCCGCGCAAGCTTCGGCAGCGCGGAAGATTCGCTCGCTCGCGCCGCTGCGCAGTTGGAGAATATCGTTCGTGGCGCGAACAACGACGTCGTCGGCCAGCACACGCTCGCCAACTTTATTTCCACCGACGCCTCGCAAATGAAACTGCCGGAGATCGAGCAGAAGATTCTCGCCAAGGTGCAACCCGCTGCGCAGGTGAACTACGGCATCAACGTTCGTTTCCTCGGCGTGAAGCGACTTGGTTTGCCGGAAAGCATCACGGAAAAAATCATCGCGCGTATGAAGGAAGAACGTCAGCGCAGCGTGAAATCGCTCACCGCCGAAGGCGACAATCGCGCCCGCGATATCGCTAGCGCCGCCGCGTTGCAACGCGACAAGACGCTCGCCGAAGCGCGCCAGAAAGCCTCTGGCATCTTGAGCCAGGCTGACGCTGAAGCGCAGAAATCCCTCGCCGTGCTGAACCAGAATCCCGAACTGGGCATCTTCTTGAGCAAGATCGCCGCGCTCGAAGAATCGCTGACCAACCGCGCCACGCTCATTCTCGACCGCAGCATTCCGCCGTTCGATTTGCTCGACGGCAAGTCCGCGAAACCCCTCGGCCTCGGCAAATAATTTTCCCATGAGCCAGCCCGACCATCATTCCCACGACCACGCGGACCGCGCGCCCATCGTCACCGATTCCGGCGCGCGCGCGCTGGAGGAGGCGTTGCGCAGCAGCTTCGTCATCGTGCGCATCGCCATGGTGGTGCTGCTCGCCGTCGTGCTATTGTCCGGCGTGAAGACCATCGGGCCGGCGGAGCGCGGCATCAAATTCCGCTTCGGCAAAGCTGTTGGCAGCGGCACGGCGCAACTGCTCGGGCCGGGTCTGCATTGGGCGTGGCCGGAACCCATCGAGAAGATTGAAAAAATTTCCGTCAGCGAAATCCAGAAGCTCACCAGCACCATCGGCAACGCGCTTTCGCCCGCCGACGAATTGCTCGGGCGCAAGCTCAACCCCGCGCCGCAGCTCAATCCCGCCGTGGACGGATACGTCGTCATGGCCGACCAGAACATCATGCACGCCCGCGTGCAGCTCGTGTATCGCATCACCGACCCCGTCGCTTACAGTTTCAATTTCCTCAACTCGTCCAACACCGTGTTGAACGCGCTGAACAATTCTTTGCTCCACGCCGCCGCCGTCACCACCGCCGACGAAGCGTTGACCAACAACCTCGTCTTCAAGGAACGCATCCTCGCGCATCTCGGTGGGCAGATTGCCGCGCAACGCCTCGGCATCACGCTGGAGACCGGCAGCACGCTCGTGAGCGTGATTCCGCCCGCGATTTTGCAGGCGGATTTCGACGCCGTGTCCGCCGCCGTGCAGGAGAGCAGCGGCAAAGTCCTCGCCGCGCAGGGCGACGCCCAGACGACCGTCCGCAACGCCGAGACCGACGCCAACCTCGTCGTCAACGCCGCCGAATCGCAGCGCAACAGCGTCGTGAAGGAATTGGAATCGTTCACGCAGGCGTTCACCGCGCTGCAGCCCGCGTATCAGACCAACCCGCAGCTCATCCGCGAACAGAAGCTCACCGACGCGTGGAAGAACGTGTTGAAACACGCCGACGACAGCTTCCTGCAACTGGTTCCGCCCGGAAAAGACGAACTGCGCCTGCAATTGAGCCGCGAGCCAATCAAGCCGAAGCCCGCTGCACAACAGTGAGGATGCAATGGATGCGACGCTCAAACGAAGAGTGGAAAGGACTACAAAGCTACATTGCTTTTGGAGTTTTTATTCCGTCGTTACGTTTCCGATGCTGTCTTTTGATCACGCTTGGCGAGCTTTGTCATCAAGCGTGTGTCTGATTTTTCAGCCTCAACTTTATTTTTTCCACGAAACCTCCGGCTCGGTGTGGAAGATAGTTTTAATGCTAGTTTCAATTCCTCTTTGGAGTTTTTACCTTAGTTGGCTTTTCATCCGCACCAAAGATTGGCTGAACCATTTTCCAGTTCTCGGCAGAAAGGTTTTTTAAAAATGGATGCGACCCAACAACGGAGAGCTTGGACTTTTGCAGTCGTGGTGGCTGGCCATCTGACGTTAAGTATTTTTTTTGGCGCAGTGGTTGTGGACTACAACTGTATGGGAGTCATCCATGATGGTTCCGACACATGGATCAATTTTCGCTTCGGGAGTTTTTACTTTTTGCAGCCGCTATGTTGGCTGGCGTTTCTCAAGTTTGGATGTTGGCAAGCGGTTTCATACTACGGTGGGTGGCTTATGTGGTCGGCTCCAGTTTGGAGTTTTGGATTCACGTGGCTTTGTTTCCGAGCTTTGAGAATGGACGCGCTGCTCAAACGCAGAGTCCGGAATGCGGCTGCTGTGTATTTTTCCCTCACCGCGCTGTGCGTCTTCGCTGCAGCATGGTTTGGCAGAACTTTGGTTAAAAACGAAACGACTCTGGCCGAGTTAGTGTGTGAAGAAGCGCAGTCACAAGGGGAGATTTACATGGAGAATTGGGGTGATTCTGCCGTCGCTCGCTACCTTTCGCTTATGCCATGGTATGACACCGGTCGCAAACTGGTTTTTACTTTGCAGCCGCAACTTTGGTTTTTGGAGCCACAGCTATTGAGTCAAAGTGAAACGAATCTGCTGCTAGGGAAATTGTTTTTTCCAACAGTGAGTTTTATCTCCGCGTTTGTCTGGAGTTGGTGCGTGGGTTGGTTTTTCATCTGCACCAAAGATTGGCTGAACCATTTTCCAGTTCTCGGCAGAAAAGTTTTTTAATTTATGCAAGTCACGTCGCGCTCAAACCAGCCCGCCCCACGGCGGAGTGCGCCCGTTCTCGGGCGCTGCAACGTCCGAATGGCGGGCGGTGTGCGGACTGGTCAAGCGGCTCGGCAGAATCACATCGCAGCGCCCGGGGACGGGCGCACTCCGCCGCAATCGGCAATCGGCAATTTGAAATCCTAAATTTTTATGCAAGTCACGTCTCTCCTCAACGACCACGCTCACACGCACGACCACGCGCCGGGTTGCGATTGCGGCCACGACCATTCGCACGCCAACGTCCGCGTCTGGCAGCTCGCACTCGGCCTCGTCTTCGTCCTCAACGCCTACGTCGTGGATTGGCTCTTCGCCAGCGGCAGCACCGTCGCGAGCATCAGCGCGTTCATCGGCGCGCTCATCCTCGGCACGCCCATCGTGCTCATCGCCATCAAAGATTTGCGCGCCGGTAAATTGAGCATCAACGAACTCGTCGCCATCGCCGTGCTCGCGGCATTCGCCAGCGGCGCGTCCGGCGGCTTCGACGAACTCGCAGGCGCGGGCTACAAAACGGCGGGCGTGGTGGCGTTCTTCATGTTGCTCGGCGAAATCATCGAGACGCGCACGGCGGAAGGCGCACGCATGAGCATCGAATCGCTCATCAAACTCACGCCCACCAAAGCGCGTCGCTTGAAGAAAGATGGCAGCGAGGAAGAAGTCGCCGCCAGCCAGCTCGCAGTCGGCGATGTCATCCGCATCCGCCCCGGCGACAACGTCGCGGCAGACGGCGTAATCGTAAACGGCCAAGGTTCATTCAACCAGGCGACCATCACCGGCGAATCGTTGCCTGCCGACAAAAAAGCGGGCGATGAAGTTTTCGCCGGCACGCAAAATTTGACGGGCGTTTTGGAAATCAAAGTCAGCCGTGCCGGCACGGATACCACGCTCGGCCGCGTGCGCGAACTCATCCTCGCCGCCGAGAAAACCAAGCTGCCCATCATGAAAATCGTGGACCAATACATGAGCTTCTACACGCCGCTCGTGCTGGTCATCGCCGCGCTCGTGTGGGCGTTCACGCACGACTTGAACCGCGTCATCTCGGTGCTCGTCGTGTCCTGCCCGTGCGCGTTTATTTTGGCGACGCCGACCGCGATGGTCGCTGCGCTGAGCGCCGCCGCGCGTCTGGGAATCTTAATCAAAAACGTCGCGGACATCGAACTCGCGGCGAAAATCAACGCCTTCGTGTTCGACAAAACCGGCACGCTCACCACGGGCGAACTCGCCGTGAGCCGCCTGTTGCCGCTGGGCGACGTGAAGCCCGCCGAGTTGCTGCGCATCGCCGCGAGCGCGGAAAAATATTCCAACCATCCCACCGCCAAAGCGCTCGCGAACCTCGCAAGCGAAGCGGACGTGCCGCTCGCCGAGCCGCAGAATTTTACCGAGACCGCTGGACGCGGTGTGAAGGCGGACATTGGCGGCGCGAAAGTGTTGGTCGGCCGCGCGCAGTGGTTGAAGGACAACGGCATCACGGAAAATTTTGAAGCGTCCGTGGATTTGAACGAAGCGGAAGGCTGGAGCTTGATTTTTGTCGCGAGCAACGGCAAATGCATCGGCTGGGTCGGCTTGCAAGACCAGACACGCGCCGAGGCGAAGGCCGCGCTCGCGGAGTTGAAGGAAGCGGGCGTGCGCCGCATCGCGATGGTCAGCGGCGACCGGCACATCGTCGCCACGCGCGTCGCGGCGGAGATCGGCTGCGAAGAAGCGAAGGGCGATTGTCTGCCGCAGAATAAAGTGGAATTTGTCCGCGCCATGAAAGCGAAGGGTTACAAAGTCGCGGTCATCGGCGACGGCGTGAACGACGCGCCCGCGCTCGCGGCGGGCGACCTCGGCATCGCGATGGGCGCGGCCGGCAGCGAAGTCGCAATCCACAGCGCGACGATTGCGCTGATGAATAATGATCTGCGGCGGTTGCCGTTCCTCGTGAAGCTGTCGCAGGCGACGCGCGCGGTCATCAACCAGAATTTCGGTTTCGGCATTTTCTTCATCGTCGTGGGCTTGAGCGCGACGGCGATGGGTTTCATCGGGCCGATTGCCGCCGCGATGATGCATGTCGGCGGGACGTTCATCGTCATCTTCAACAGCGCGCGGCTCGTGCGCAAAGGCGAGGAGCTGGAACATTTTAATCCAGAAACTCACGCGGAGCATGACCACGGCGCGCACCAACCGACGGGCGAACTGACGGCGAAGGTGGCGTGAGTTGTTAGGATTCTGATTCTGGTTCGTTCACGCGTTCCCCCAGCACGGACAACACCGCG
>JBJOPC010000354.1:0-12849 GCA_046050965.1 Verrucomicrobiota bacterium
TCCACGTCGAGCACACTGGAGTTGCCCGCACCCGCCCAGTCGTAAGGAATGCCGGGGATGCAATTGCCGAGCAGGCAACGACGCGAGCCGTTGACTTGTGGCACTTCCCAATTCACGCCGCTATGAACTTCGTCTTTGTGGCGGTAGCGAACGTAGAACAGCGAATCTGCGATGAGTGCTTCCGGCGCGCTGGGATTGCCCTTGAGCGTGAGTTGATAATAGCCGCGACCTGCGTTGCCCGAGGGATCGGCGAACAATTTCCACGGCGCGGGTTCGCGATCAGGCACGCGCGCTTCGGTTCCGTCTTCAGCGCGATACCACCACTCGAACACGAGGTCGTCGGCATTGCCGCCGAAGTCGCCGGTATGGCGCAAGATGATGTTCTCGTCAAAAACGTTGTCGGACAAAATCGTTTTGATGGCGCCGCGATAACGCTGCGTCTTGTCCACTTTGATGATGTGCAACGCCACGGGCGCGCTGCCGAGCGCGTCGCTGTTGTTCTCGGCGATGGTGACGTAGCTGATTTGAACCGTGTTCGTCGGGTTCAAGAAATCCGGGTTCGCCGTAAGCGCGAGACCGGGGCCGAGTGCTTGCAGCGGTGCGGCTTTGGTCTTGTCGCGATTAATCGTGGTGATGCCGCCGGTGGTCGTGGTGACGGGCAGACCCGTGGTGGTGTTCACCACGACTTTTTGTTCGAGGCCGACGCGGTAGTCGGTGTCGGTTCCGTTGTTGCCCTTGTCGAGCGCGTTGGGATTGCGCGTGAGATTGTAAAGTTCGTTGACCTTGGAGGCGAACGTCGTGGCAGCGATGTCCACGAACGGACTCTTGGAATCGCTGCCGTTCAAAATATTTTTCTCGGCGAGCGTGAGGATGCTCGGCTCCAAACAATAGACCGCAGGCGGCGACGCGGTGAGCGTGGTGTCGCTAATATCTTTGTTGTTCAAGAAACCTTTGATGCCGAGTTTTTGGCGGATGGGGTCGTAGAAAATCCGCTTCTGCAACGACGACGGCAGTTGGTTGAAGTAGTAGACGCCGCTCTTGACGGTAGTGCGTTTGTTCGCGGGTTGGAACACGTCGGGGAATTGGCTGACGGGCAAACTCACCGTGCGTTCTTCGAGCGCGGGGTAAATACGCGCGGTATATTTAGTGAACGCGTCTTGGTCATTCATCACCGGGTTCATCGTGTCGAACACGATTTGCCCAGCGGCGAACGCAAGCACGCCGGGCAAGCCTTCGGTCTCTTGCGTGATGACGTCGCCTTCGTCCGTGGTGACGGTCGTGGTTGGATGGTCGAGGCGATATTCGCCGCCGGGGAATGTGAGGGTTTCGCCAACTTTCAAAATCGCGGCGTCCTGCGGCCAGACGGTGGAGTAATAAATTCCCTGCGCAGCGGGAGTCTGGTTGTTGAGCGTGTAGTTGATGTTCGTGAACGAACTGGCGGCGAATTTTGGCACGTCCGGCAGGAACGCCACGCAATCGCCCGGCTGTTTGTTGTCGCTGGTCGGCCACCAGAATTCCGTCTGCAACGGGTAGAAGAAATAGCCGAAGAAATAGCTGTTACCGGAGACCGCCCACGGCGTGCCTTTGTGATCCTTCCAGTAGCAGAGTTGCTGGCTCGGATTGCCGTCCTTGCCGTAGCTGCTGGAGCAAGGCGTGGCGCCGATGACTTGCGGCAACGGGTAGAACGGAATCACCGGTTCGCCCGCCGTCATCTGTTGCTTGAAGGAATACTCGTAGCTGTTTTCGCCCGCGTTCAAATTCGTGGCGGCACGCACGATGTTGTAGACCTTCATGCGCGCTTCGTTCGCAATCGTGTCGAAGAACTGCACCAAGACATACGGGTCGGAAGTGTAGGTGCTGTTCAAGTTGGTCGAGTTAAGATCGCCGTCGCGCAAGGCGTAGGCAGCCATCGGGCGCGGGGAAACGGCGGCAGAACGGAGCGACGGCGCGAGCAGCGCGTGTTCTTCGTTCGGATTGTAGCCGGTCAAATTGGTGTTCGGCTGGTTGTAAATTTTCACGTTGGAGAAGCGCGACGGGTTCAACGTGTATTCCGCCGGATAGGAATTCGTGCCGTAAGTTTCCGCCGGCACGACGGCCTGATCGGAGCCATCCTGCGCCGCGCTCTCGCTGCCGTAACGGCTGGCGATGACGATGCGGCCAAGGCCGTTCGCGGTGGTCGGCCACGCGGGCGTGTAGCGGACGGGCTGATACGGCCAGAGAATTTCGTCGCGGCGTTCATACCACACGACGACGAGTTGTTCGGTCGGCCCGGCGTTGGGGAACAAGTTCACGGGAATAATCGGGCCGGTGACGGCGTCGCGGTTGTAGACATCCGCGTTGTAACGCGCGCCGGGGAACAGCAACGCGCCCGTGCCGAGTCCAGCGGTGTCGTAAGGGCTGGTGATTTTGCTACCGATGTAAGCGGTCTGCGTGGCGGGCAAATTGTCGGTCCAAACTTTGGTTTCCACGACGCGCACCCGGTAATTTTCTGAGCGTCCGCCGCGACCGTTGCTGGTGGATTCAGTGAAAAGCAGCACCGATTTGCCGGGGCCGGTGGCAGTGAATTTCTTGGTAGCATTGTCCACGGCGGCGCCGGTGGTAGCCTCGGCAAACTTCACCGCTTTGAACGTCACGAAATCCGTGGTGGACGGATCCACGTTTACGCCGGGCGTGCCAGCGACGTGGCGGTAATGCGACACGACGGGATATTTGAAATTCAATTTCAAGATGACGCGTTCGTTGGTCGCGCCGGTGGTGAACCAATAGGAATACGCCGTGCCGGGACGCAGCGGATAAAACTTTTTGCCGATGGGATCCCATGAACCCATGTCGTCCGGGGCGGAGCCGGCGGGAGCGGAAACAATTTCCAAACGTTCGGGCGCGATGTCGCGACGCAGAGCCGCGTAGACATTGGTGTCTTCCAACACGGGCGCAAAGGTCACGGTGTTGCCGATGAAAACCGTTTCTTCAAAAATACGATCGCCGTAATCCCAAATGACGCGCGACGGGCGCTTGAGTTGCGCGATGTCTTTGCCCGCGTAAATATTCGTCGCCACCGTGCCGCCGTTGGTCGTAACGGCCGTGAAGTTCAGTGCCAAATCCGCCAACGTGCCGGTGGTGGCAAACACGCCGCCGTCGCCGTTGAGCCAGCCTTTGAGTTGGGTGTTGCCTTGGTTCTTGATGCTCGCGATTTGGACGCGCGTGTTTTCGTCGAAGTAAAACGTGCCAGTGCCGCGACCGTCCACGTCGTTCGTGGGCGCAACTTGACCGGGCAAACTGACTACGTGCACGAGCGGATAGCCGGCAGACTTGAGGCCGGTAGTGTTGACCGCCACGCCGATTTTCAATTTCCATTTGTAAGTAATCGCCGCCGGACCAGTCATCAAGAACTGCGGCACTTGCTGGCGCACGTCGTGGCCGAGGAACGGGATGTAGGTCGTGGTGTTGGACGTGGTGGTGAGCGTGTTCGGCGGACCAAACGCGTCGTAACCAGTCACGACGTAGCGCACCGGCAAACCGATGGACGCGTAGTCGGGATCGTCCACGGCGTAGTCAATGGTGGCAATGACCGGCTCGTCTTTTTGAATCCAGTGTTTCTGCACGGACGGCACGGGTGTGCCAGCGGCTTCGGATTTGAGGCCGACGATGTGGCCAGAGGCGTTGGTCGCATCGCTGCCGGCGGTCTGGTCGAAATTGGCTTTCACGCGCAGCGCGAATTCCACGAGCCAGTTGAAGCGCACCGTGGTGTCGGCGGTCAGCGTGAACGTGTAGCTGTTGGCAATACCGTTGGCGACATTTTCGCCGACGGAATAACCGGTGCAACTAATCCGCGTCTCGGCGTCGCTCTCAATCTTGGAATTATCCTGCGAAGCGAGCAGCGTGATGTCGCCGTTGGTGAGATTGCGGTAGAGCGCGACCGGCACGGAGACGGTGAGTTGCGCGCCCTTGATGAGCGGCTTGGTGTTGACGGTGGTGACGACGGAGTTGGTGTTCAGCGCGGGGCCGCCGAACGGTTTGATCTGCGCGCCGCTCACGCCGTAATCAGACAACACGGTGACGTTGACGCGCTCGGTGAATTTGCCGTCGGGATCGAGCACGGCGATGAAACCTTCCGGGCCGTTCAGCGTGCGGAGGACGTTGGGATTGCCCATGGTCAAAGTGCCGTTGTTGAAATAACCCGTCCAGAAGATGCGTTGCAGTTTGGAATTCCAACGCACTTTCGGCGTGGTCGGGAAATTAAAATCCGGCTGCGTGCCAGACGGCGTGGTGACCCAGGTGAACGCAAAATTAGAATCCAACTGCGCGACGAAGATGCTGGGCTTGGAAGTGGAACGTTGCGCGAACGGATGGTTGGTCGCGTCGCCGTTGCCGAAGAAGCTGGCGGACTGTTCGCCGTAGCTGCCGCAAACGTAGGCGTTGCCGCTGTCGTCGGCGGTGACGCTGAAGCCGGAGTTGTCTTTCACACCCTTGACCGTGGCGCGCGCCTTGAGTTGCAGGCCGGTGTCGAGCTTCAGCACGTCCACATCTTTGGAACCGGCCGTGGAGCGATCCACCGCGCCGATGGCCGGATTGTCAGCGTTGCCCTGCCAGAAACCAGTCGCGTAAATCCAGCCTTGCGCGTAGGTCAACTCCGTGATTTCACCGCCGCTTCCCGCGCTCTGGGAGGTGGTGAAGTAGGTGTTCAACAACTGCGTCAAGTCGCTGTTGAATTTGATGACGTAACCTTTGTTGCTCTGGTTGGCAAACGTGGCCGACGGCACGGGAAGCGTGCCGGCAAACGTGCCGCCACTCACCGACAACCCACCGTAACCGGGACCACCAATATTGTAGTAGACCCATTCGATGGAGTGCAGCCCGGCACCGAGCGCGACGCTCGCCGACTTGCTGCCCAAATCGTTGTTGATGTAAAAGACTGCGGGCGACTTGCCGTCAATAATCAGCCGCGCGCCATCGTCTTGAATGGTGCTAAAAGTATAAAGGTCAGACGCGTCAAAATTCACCAAGCCGGTCACACGCACCGCCGTGAACTGGCCGATGGTCGCCAGTGCCGTGTTCGCCACCGAACCGGGCGTCCCGCCCGCATTAAGAACGGCCAACGCCGACGGCAAATCACCCACGGCGCCGAACGCCGTGCGCATGGTGAAATTTCCCGCGTTGAACACGTCCGAGTTGAACGTGCCGGTGTCGAGATGCCCCGCCACATAAATATCTCCGTTTTCATCCACCGCCACGGTGTTCACTCGGTTGAGCGAGCCAGCGGCATTGTTGCCGAACGTCAGCGCGCCCAACACCGTGGGATTGCTTGAACCAGCGAGACCCGCCACGTTGAGTTTGATGACGGCGCAAGCTTGTTGTCCGCGCGGCGTGAGACTCTTGCTCGACCCGAACACCGTCGCGCTGCTGCCGCTGTTGAAATTACCGCACAACGTCAGTTCGTTGCCGACAATCTGCGCGCCGCTTAAAAACAATGAACCCACCGTCGTCGAGTTCGTGACGCCCCAAGCTTTGCGCCCGGACGTGGCGTCCAGCCGGAAAATCGTGCTGCCGCCCACGAGATACAGATTCGTTGTGCCGGCTTCAACCGTGAGCGCGGCCGGAGTAATATTGCTGACCACGAGTTGCACGATGCCGTTGGTGAACGTCAACTCCGCGCCGCTCGAATCGTATTTGCGGAGGATGGCGTTGTTGGATTCATCGCGCCCAAGAACGTAAGTGATGCCGGAGGTCGGCGTCCCGGACGAATTGTCCACGCGCGTGTCCACGGTGATGAATTGCAACGGCTCGACGAACGCCCCGGCGTCCGCCGCCGCGCGCCCCGCGAGCGCGAGCAACATCCCGACACCCACCGCCAACCACGCCCGGCGGAAAATATTTCCGGCCCGACGGCTAATTGAAGAACTGGTTTTCATGGCAAAAGTTTTTCTGGAAAATTATTGATTCAAAACCGACACCGTGCTCAAACGCTCCAAGTTGACGTGACCTTCGGTGAGCAATCCGTGGTCGAGGTTCGGCCCGAGCGGTTTGTGCAGCCCGAAAAGTTCCTCGCGATACGAACCCGTGAGCCGCTCCACGCCGAAGCCCGCGAGCGCGAGTCCATTCGTGCTGTTCGCCGCGTCCACTTGAATCCGCACCAGCCGCGTGATGTTGTAACCGGTCGTATGGTCAGTGTGACGGCGGTGCATGAAGGGATTCGTCGGATGATTCGCGCCGAGATAAATTGTGCCTTCCACCGTGCCGCCGGGCGCGAGCGATCCGCTGCACAGCACTTCGGTGTTCACTACTTTGTCCGCCGTCTTGAACACGTTCGCATCGGTCAAAGCTTTCAACGCCGCCGATTGCGCGCGGTTCTGAATCAAGTCACCGAGCGCGCCCGTCGCCACGGCTTGCACCACGGCGTTCGACGCCGCCGACGCTGCCAGTGCTGCTGCCGAAGCAAACGAAGAGCCGCCGATGAACGCCGTGTAACCCGCCGAAACAATCGGCGTGGCGTTCAGCGCGTTCGTCAAAGCGAGCAACGCCGCGTTCGTCGCATTGATGCCCACGAGATTGGTCAAGCCTGCGCCGGCCGTGTCTGCTGCCGCTTGCGCGGCGGCTTGCGAGATGGCGTCCACCGCGCCAACGTAGCGCGCGTCCGGAAATAGTGCGGCTGCGGCAAGCGAGTTGGCCGTGTTGCGAATGCCAATCACCAACGAGTCAGTCGCCACCGCAGTGTTAGCCGCCGCGAGCGAACCCGCCGCATTAGTGACCACGGTGATCGCGCCAATCTTCGCCACGAGCGCGGCCTTCAACGTCGCCGTGCGGAAACTGCTGCCACCGACGAAAGCCGTGTAGCTGGCTTGCACGTCCGCTTTTGCCGCGAGCGCGTTGGCGGCGGTCAAGGCGTTGCCGTTCGATGCCGCCGTTTGCGCCGCGACCGTCGCGATGCGTTCGAGCAAATCGTTCGCGTTGTTGTCGCCGAAATCAAACGCGACCGCGCTCAAGCGTTTGCCGCCGCTCGGAAAATTTCCGTAGAGCGATTCGTCCGTGATGAGCGCGAGGTCGGGCGTGTTGTTCGTGGATTTGTCCACCAGCGCGACGTTCTTGAGCAAGCGCACCTGCCCGGCGGCATCCACGTGCAACACGATGCGCAGATGCGCGGCGGATTTCACCGGCGTGGCCACGAGCGGGTCGGGTGCTTGCGGAATATTTTGCGAGTTGATGCCCACGGTGACTTCATTCACGCGGTCGAGCACGATTTCGCCCGCCCACAAACCAGCGGTCGGCACGGCGGCAAAAGTTGGGACGGCGCACACGGCCAAAGCCGCGCAGCTCGCCGCGAGGAAAAATTTATTTCGCATGGTGAGGGAGGGTTAAAAAAATTAAGGAGTGACCGTGCCGGTGACTGGCAGCCAAACTTCTGCGCCGGAGTCGGTGGAAATTTTCAGCAGCGCGCTCTGCGTCGGAGCGGACATTCTTTCGCGACGCAGTTTCAGCCAGAGATAACTCGTCTGCTTCGCTTCGATCGCGGAGAGCGTGTGCGTCGGCGGCAAATCAAACGTGGCGGCGGTGAGCGAGTTGGTCGCGATTTCCCGCATGACGTAGCCCAACGGCACGCCGCCGTCTTGCGCGATGGTCTCGACTTTCACCGTCAGCGGATCGCTCGTCGCGTTCACGAGCGTCAACGGCGATTCCGCGCCGCCGCCAAACTGCACCCCGTCGCCTGATGAAGTCTTGACCGCGAGCGGCCCTTGGTAATCCGACGCGCCGTTGCAATAAACCCAGCATGCTTCACCCGCGCGCATTTGTTCCGTGGCCGGATTCGCCACGCGCGTCCATTGGTTGTTGATGAGCCGGTAAATTTTTCCCGATTGATGCGCCGCCGAACCGGCGAAGTAACGACCGAACGTCGGCGCCGACGCCGCGTTCACGCCGAAGCCCGCGTAGTTATAGGAATCCGGTTTCCATTTCTGTTTCGCCAGCGCGACCGTGCCGGTGACCGTCCAAGTGAAATCCGACTCCGCATACATTAAATACCCACGGTTGCCCTGCACCGCGAACATGGACGTGAGAAACCCATCTGGCCGACCCGGCGCATACCACACCGACCAACCGTCCCGCTTCCATGCGATGCTGCCGGGGTTCTGGATGAATTGCACCGAAGTGTCACCGCCAAAAAAAGTCGCCGCGATGCTCACCGGCGTTCCCGCGAACACGTCCGCAGGCGCGTTGCTCACCGGCGTGACTTGCAGATGCACCGCGTTCCAGCCGCGATGCAAGCTGATGGTTTGCGTGCGCGTGACTTCCGCGCGCGCCGCAAGGCCGAGCAGGAAAATAAAAACGCCGACGGCGAAAATTTGACAGCGGGAGCGGTTCGGTTGGTGCATAACAATAGGCTTCGTAAAAATTGACCGACTGACACACGTCCAAGCGCGGTAGCAAAGGTGAAACTGGGAAACTGCTGACGCCATAAAACAATTCTTCTGGAAACTGTTTGGAACTTGGAACTTTGACCGGGCGCATTAACGCAATTGAGCCAACTCATTGCAAGAATTTTTCCCGCGAATGAAAAAATATTTTGCGCCGACTCACGTCGAGCGGCTACTCCATCTCGTAGCCGCGGACATTAGTCCGCGCCATTCCATCGAAGGTCGTAAACCACCCCGTAGCCGCCGGACGTCAGTCCGCGCCATTCAAAACGCGCCACCCACGACCCCCGCCCAACCACACTCGCTAAATTTGCGCCGACTCACGTCGAGCGGCTACGTTTTATTTGGCAGCCGCGGACGTCAGTCCGCGCCATTTCCTCCCCTGCCCGATTTTTTTGTAGCCGCGGACGTCAGTCCGCGCTAAACAATTCCCGTGAACCCCAACCCGCCGCTAGATTCCAACGCGTCCACGCCGCGCTCCAGTTTTTCTCATTACCTTCCCCGTCTTAAACGCGAATTTTATCAGGCCGACGCCGTAGTTTTCTGGACCATGCCCATAGCGCAACGGCAACAAGGCTGGCTAACCCCGCAGTTCCATACAGCGTTTCGCGAACTCATGTTGCACGCCGCTGCCCGTGAAGGACTGCTTTGCCCCGCCTATTGCCTCATGCCCGACCACCTTCATTTCGTCTGGCTCGGCGTGCGCCGCGAAGCGGACCAGCGCAACGGAATTAAATTCCTACGCGCCCAACTTGGCCCGCACCTCACGCCCGCCAAATTTCAACATCAAGCCCACGACCATGTGCTCACCACCGAACAACGCCAACGTCACGCCTTCAGCCTCGCCTGCGCGGACTATGTGTTGCTCAATCCGTTCAACGCGCAACTGGTGAAAACGCCGGAAGCGTGGCCGTTTCTCGGCGCGATAATTCCCGGCTATCCTCGCTTGAACGTGTTTGATGCCAATTACTGGCCGTGGTTTTGGAAGCACTACGCCACCGTGCGCGAACCCGGTATCGAACAACGAACCCTCCCACCGCGCGCGATGGAATAAATTTCTCTCCGTAACCGTAGCCGCTGGACATCCGTCCGCGCCATTTCCCCCCGCCCGATTTTTTTGCGCCGACTCACGTCGGCGGCTACGCCGTCTCGTAGCCGCGGACATCAGTCCGCGCCATTCAACCGAACCACCCACGACATTCGCTAAACCAAACCACACCCGTTCACTTTGCGCCGACTCACGTCGAGCGGCTACGCCATCTCGTAGCCGCGGACGTCAGTCCGCGCTATTCAAAACGCACCACCCACGACATTCGCTAAACCAAACCACACCCGTTCACTTCGCGCCGACTCACGTCGAGCGGCTACGTTTTATTTGGTAGCCGCCGGACATCCGTCCGCGCTAAACAAAAAAAACAACCGCCGAGGCAATTTCTCACCCCGGCAGTTTTCAACTTTCAGCTTTCGACTTTCAGCTTTTTTTAGACCGCCATCTGCGTCGCCACATCACTCCAGTCACTCTGACCGGCGGAGCCGACCACGTTGGCAGAAATATTATAGA
Organism: Verrucomicrobiota bacterium; assembly: GCA_046050965.1. Taxonomy (GTDB): domain Bacteria; phylum Verrucomicrobiota; class Verrucomicrobiia; order Limisphaerales; family JAFMIX01; genus JAFMIX01. The sequence continues at coordinate 9,967 of JBJOPC010000354.1, forward strand.
CCACACCCGGCGTCAGTCCCGTGAACGCCACGCTCGCCGCCGTCGTCTGCGCCGCTTGCACCACCACCGTCGGCGCGCCATCCGCCGTCACGCGCCAGTTAAAAATCGCCGCGCCGTTCATCGGTTGCGCCTGGGCCGCCAGTTCGCCGCTGCGCGGACCGAACGTCACCGCCAGAATCGTCGGTGCGGGCAACACGCCGATGGGCGTGCGCGACGGCTTTTGGATGGGAAAACCACTCGTCAACAAAATGGTCATGTCCCCATTGCACTTCACCTGCACATACGCCGCGAGCTGCCGCAGCAACACCGCCAACACCGCGCGCTTCGTATTCTTGATGGCCGTGAGCACCACGCCACCGTTCACCGCATCATTCACCGCCGTGCTGAACTCTGTGAGCGCCGTCTGCATCGCCGCCAGCGTGGGGGCGGGCGTGGTGAAATGCGCATTGCCCGTCAACGCCGTGATGATGCTGCCCGTATCAGTGATCAACACCGGGTCACTATCGTTGTTAATGAATTGGATGGAGGGTTTCACAATCATAATTTTATCTTTCAGTTAGTTTTTTTACCGTGGTTGAACCCCACGGCACAACCGTTGTGGTTGCAACTGCATGGTGTTCTTTTCAAAAAACTACCTTGCATAAGCCTTGCCAAAAACAGAAACCAGAAAACTTATCAACCTACCTAATTAGTTCACCTTTAGTTATTTGTTATATTTGTGCATATCCAAATATGCCCCTGTAAAATCAAGGGCGCGCGCTAACCGCCCCGGACGCCCCCGAAAAAAACGCCGCGCGGGCTATGGTTAATGAAAGGTTTTCCCCACCTAAAAAACTGTCTTGCCCATGTCAAAAAATGCCTGCCTCACCTGTCCCCGCGCGTCCGTGATTTGGACAAACCCTTTCCTCACCCGCCCACCACCCTGCCTCATATAAATAATTGCGACCGCCAACTGCCCCCGACCGTCCACTACCTGACAAAACCTTTTCCCCATCCAAAGCAACGCTTCCGTGATATGCCCGCCGCCTTGCCTCACTTGTCCCCGACCTTCCGGCAAGTGCGAAAGAAAAAACCTCACCCGCCCCCGAGGTTTCTTTACCTCATCTCGTAGCCGCTGGACGTCAGTCCGCGCCATTAATTTTTTGCGCCGACTTACGTCGAGCGGCTACGTTTTATTATTTGGTAGCCGCGGACATTAGTCCGCGCCATTTCCTCCCGCCCGTTTTTTGCGCCGACTTACGTCAGGCGGCTACCTCACCCACGGCCACATTCCCCTGCCCTTGCCACCGCCGAGACACCTCACGTCCCGCCCGCTGTTTGAAAATAAGCCAAATGAGTTGTCCGCGTCTGGAGAAAGGAGTATCTAGCCGGTGAACCAAATAAATATATGACCACCCCTGCCCCGGACTTCTACAACGGCCTCGTTTTTGGATTTGATGTCGGCACTGGCTCCATCGGCTACGCCGTCCGGCGTGGCTCACAATTTCTCGACGTGGGCGTGCTGATTTGCGACAGCGAAGGAAGTGATTTGAGCAAACGCCGTGACTTGCGCCGTCAACGTCGCACGCTTCGCAGCAAAAAATACCGGCGGCAATGGTTCGCCAAAGAATTGATTAAACTCGGCCTGCCCCGTCCGCAAACTGTGCTGGACGATCCGATTGCGCTCCGGCTCCGCGCGCTCAAAGGCGAGCAACTTACGGCGGAAGAACTCTACACCGCCTTGACGCATCTTTTTAAGCGGCGCGGCTACAGCAAAGTGCCGTGGGCAAACGACGTGAAGCCCGCAAAAGAAACTGCCAAGGCCAAGCCGAATGACGACGAAGGTGTCATCATTGAAAAAGTAAAAGAGATGAAAGCCAAGTTGGCTAGCAAACATCCTTGCGAGTTACTGGCCGAACTTCGCGTTGAAGCCGGGACGAGTCCGACCAAAGAATGGGCGCGCAAAATTTACTGGCCGCGTGAAGTGTTGCAGGGTGAATTTGAAGCCATCGTTGCCGCGCAAACGAAAAACTTCCCGCAACTGGCGGAGCAATCTGACTGGCTGCTCTACGGCAATTCACAGTCGAAGCAAAAGCACGGAGAAAATTTTCATGTCTTTTTTAAAACCACCGAAGCGCAAAACCCCGGCGTGATGGGATTGCGTTGGCCGCGTTTTGACAACCGTGGTCCCGCACTGGATTCGTTGCAGCCTGTGGATGAGCAAGGCCGTCCGCTGCACGTCGTCCGCAAAAACAAGGAAGCGTTTGGAAAAGCACAGTGGGAACTGGCCTTGATGAATTTCCGAGTGCTGGATTTCAAGACGCGGCAGAAGCGCGATCCTCGCACTGACTTTCCAGTGTTCATCGAAAATGTCCGCAACGAATGGAACAAAAAGGGCAAGGTCACGGAAGCGAGGCTGAAAAAACTGGCCGAGCCTTTTAAAGATAAGTTTTTGCTCATTGAAGACCAGAAGCCGCTCACGCCAGAAACTGGCACTGGCCGCGCGCGGTATTCGTCGCCCACGTTGGAACTCATCCGCAAGGAAATCGGCGAAGGTCGCCGGGTTGACCCGCCGCAGCCAATTTTGCGGCGCAATGGGGAAAATGCGGAGCAGGCATTGAATCGTTATCTGGCCGACATCAAACATCCGCTGGTGCGGCATCGGCTGATTTTATTCCGGCGGATTTTGGCGCAATTAGTTTCGGCACATGGTCAGCCCAGCATGATTGTCCTCGAAGCCGTCCGCAGTCTTGCCCTCAGTCCGAAAGCGAAGAATGAATTAAACAAGCGCAATGAGGCGTTCCGCAAAGAACGGGAACTCGCGAGAGGTGACCTTGCCGTGTTGGGTAAATCCACTTCGCGCAAAGCCATCACCCGCTACCGGCTTTGGAAAGAAGCCCAAAG
>JBJOPC010000355.1:0-11533 GCA_046050965.1 Verrucomicrobiota bacterium
CCGCCAGCTTCACGAATGGCGTGTTCCAGTTCAGCGAGTCGCGCGCGACCAATGCGCGCGCGCGCGGCTTCCGCCTGTCCGTGCCGTGAGTTCGGAGTTCCGCCTAAAGGCGGAACTCCGAACTACTCACCGCGCGTCGCCCCAGATTTCACGGAGCAGCGCAAACGTCTGCGGGTCGTGCGCCGACAACTCGGCGCGGACGAATGGGTGAAAATCGTTCACGCCAAAATACGCTTCGGTCGCTTCGGCGAAAAATTCTTTCGGATTCGTTAGCGCGTAATGGCGTTCCATTTTGCCACTGGCGCGCAAAACTTTTTCGTAAATTCCCGCCGCCTTGGCGCGTTCGAACGCGGCGCGGATGCCCGCATGGTCGTCGCCAAGAAAACGGTGGTGGTAACCGTGCGCGAGTTCGTGCAGCACCATCCACGGCTGTTCGCGCGTCCACGTCAGGAAATTCTCCGGGTTCGCCAGTTCCACGCCGCCCGTTTTGGCGGGATTCACGTCGTGCGCGCGCAGCCATTCGGCGGACTCGTGCGCGCACATGCAGGGAAAAAGTTTATCGCTGCGTTCAATCCAAATCGGAATCTGCCGCAACTGGGCGAGCGGTTCGGCGCGGACGACGCGTGTGATGGCGTAGAGCTGCGCTTCGAGCTGGCGCAACGTGCGCGTGCAGAGGTTCGTCTCGGCGACGAGTTGGCGGTTCACAAGAATTTTCCAGCCGAGCAACTCGCGCGACTCGTAGGCCGCGAGCGGTTCCCACGCGTCGAGTTCTTCGGCTGGCGCAACGACATTCGTGCACTGGTAGACGCGGAGGTAATCCACTTGCAAGCGATTGCTGCTCGCGGTGCGGTCGCCGTAGCCGCCCGCTGGAATATTTCCCGCCCAGCCGTGGTCTTCGACTTCGGAGCTGAAAATCAAAAACTCGTCTCGTTGCGGCACGGGGTTCGTCGTGTTCCAAACAGATTTATCGTCCACGAAAAATTCCAACTTCGACGGCGTCCACTCGACGGCGTAGAGATGAAAACCTTCGTTCAACTTCGCGCCAAAAAGTTTTGAGCCGATGTTTTTGTGGCGGCGACCGTAGCCGTCCCAATGCAAATTCACCACGCTTTGGCGACTGATGTTCGCGCCGTCCTTGTCGAGCGGGCGATGTTCCACCACGTCAATTTCCACGCCGCCGTGCGCGGGGTCGCCGAGAATTCTGCCCATGCCGGGCGGTTGCAGCCAGAACGCCGACCATGTCGCGGGCGCGTCGGCGAACGCCATGCGCGCCTCGCAGTAGCCGTAAGTCGGCTGGAATTTTCGCTCGGTGCAAATCATGCCCGTGAAATTCGTGCCGCCCTCGGTGAAGGTCGTGAGCGTGAGCAGGCCGTTGGCGACGGTGACGGCGGCGGGCGAATTGACCGCGCTGCGCCGCGCGCCGGGCAGCCAATGGCTCCAGTTCGTTTGGTTGAGCGAAGTGCCGTTGAACTCGTCCGCCCACGCGAGTGTGTAACCGGCAGGCGGCGCGGCGTGGGCGGCGAACGCGAACGCAAGAATTTGGGCGACCAAAAAAGTTTTCATCAAGCGGTGGTGAAGCTAGGTGTTGCCGCGCGAACTGTCAGTCGCGCAGTTGAGTGACGTTCGGAGTTCCGCCTTTAGGCGGTTCCTAGCGCCGCACCGTGCGGCCTAAAGGCGGAACTCCAAACGAAAAATTTTCATTCGCGCGCGTTTTAGTTTCGTGCAATTATCGCGGCTCAACTTTATGAAATTATTTGATTTGTCTGGTGAAGTAGCCGTTGTCATTGGCGCAACGGGAGTCCTCGGCGGTTCGTTGGCGGAAGGTCTCGCGGAAGCGGGCGCGAAAATCGCCGTGCTGGGTCGCAACGCCGAACGCGGCGAAGCGCGGGTGAAGGCCATTCAGGCCAAAGGCGGCACGGCGCAATTTTTCGCCTGCGACGCCTCCTCGCGTTGCAGTCTCGCCGAGGCGCACGAACAGATTGAAGCCAAGCTCGGCGCGCCGACCATTCTCGTGAACGCCGCTGGTGGCAACGACCCCAAAGTCACCGTCACCGCCGAAAATCCGTTCGAGAAAATTCCACTGGACGCGTGGCAAGCGAACTTTGATTTGAATCTCGTCGGCGGCGTGTTGCTGCCGTGTCAGGAATTCGGTCCGGCGATGTGCAAGCGCGGCAAAGGCAGCATCATCAACATCGCCAGCGTGTCCGCGCACCTGCCACTGTCGCGCGTCGTGAGTTATTCGGCGTCGAAGGCGGCGGTGTTGAGCCTCTCGCAATTCATCGCGCGCGAATGGGCGACCAAAGGCGTGCGCGTGAACACCATCACGCCCGGCTTTTTCCCCGCCGAACAGAATCGCAAACTGCTCTTCAACGACGACGGCTCGCCGACCGCGCGCACCAAGGCGATTTTGGGTCACACGCCCATGAACCGCTTCGGCGAGTCGAGCGAACTGATCGGCGCGGCGATTTTCCTCGCGGCGCACAAGGCCAGCAGCTTCGTCACCGGCACGGACATCCGCGTGGATGGCGGTTATCTGTCGCAAACCATCTGATTTGAGCCACAGATAAACACAGATGGACACAGATACGGAATTCGGAATCTGTGTTTCATCTGTGATAATCTGTGGCAAAATAAAGTTATGAACCTGATTTCGAAATCTGCCTTCCCCAACAAGCTCAACGACGCGCAAGTCGTCGAACTCGTCGCCAGCGCCCTGCCCGCCGCTGACTATCGCGGCAAGAAAGTTTTGCTCATCGTCCCTGACCACACGCGCACCGCGCCGGTTGGACTGCTGTTCAAGACCATCTTCAAACAGATTGGCGACGTGACCAAAGAAATTGATGTGCTGACCGCGCTCGGCACGCATCCGGCCATGAGCGAGGAACAGATTTGCGAGCGGCTGGAAATCTCCGTGGAGCAACATCGCAGCGAATTTAATAAAGTCCGTTTCTTCAACCACGAATGGGACAATCCCGCTGCGCTTCAAGAAATCGGCGCGCTCACCACGGCGGACGTGCAGGAACTCACGGACGGTTTATTCTCGATGGAAGTTCCCGTCGAGATCAACAAGCTCGTCTTCAACTACGACCAAGTCATCATCGTCGGCCCGGTGTTTCCGCATGAAGTCGTCGGGTTCTCCGGCGGCAACAAATATCTGTTCCCCGGCGTCGGTGGCCCGAAGATTCTGAACTTCTTCCATTGGCTCGGCGCGGTCGTCACCAACCCGATGATCATCGGCAACAAGTGGACGCCCGTCCGCAAGGTCGTTGACCGCGCGGGCGCGCTCGTGAAAGTCAGCAAGGCGTGCTTCTGCATGGTCGTCGCGCCGGACAAATCACTCGTCGCGCTCACGTTCGGCACACCCGAAGCCGCGTGGGACGCCGCGAGCGAAGTGTCGAAGCAAGTTCACATCGTTTACAAAGACAAACCGTTCAAAACGGTTCTCTCCAACATGCCGCCGATGTATGACGACCTCTGGGTCGCCGGCAAAGGGATGTATAAACTTGAACCCGTCGTCGCGGACGGCGGCGAACTCATCATCTACGCGCCGCACGTCACGGAGATTTCCGTCACGCACGGCCAGACCATCGAACGCATCGGCTACCATTGCCGCGATTATTTTTTGACGCAGTGGGACAAGTTCAAGCACGAGGCGTGGGGCATCCTCGCGCACAGCACGCACGTGCGCGGCATCGGCAAGATGGAGAACGGCGTCGAGCAATGCCGCATCCGCGTCACGCTCGCGACCGGCATTCCCGAAGCCATCTGCAAGAAGATCAACATGGGCTACCGCGACCCGAAGAGCATCAACCTCGAAGACTTCGCCAACCGCGAGGACGAAGGTGTGTTGCTCGTGCGCAAAGCCGGCGAGATGCTCTACCACCTCAAGCAGCAGCCCAAGTGGGCGGGCGGAAATTGATTTCATCTTGGAGTCATGAAAATTCCCGCACTCTACTTCGACACCTCGGTCATCGGCGGATATTTTGATGCGGAATTTCGGGACGCCACCCGCGAACTGGTTCGGCAAACCGACTTGGGACTTTACCGCGCCTTGGTGTCAGTCGTGACCGTGAGTGAGCTTCAAGGTGCACCGCTGGAAGTCCGGCAATTCTTTGCCAACACCTTCGACCAAGCCGGGCAAGTGTTGCCGTTGACCGCCGAGGCAGAGGCTTTGGCGCACGCCTATCTTAAAGCCAAAGTCGTTTCACCCAACTACACCGACGACGCCCGGCACGTCGCCATTGCCAGCGTGGAACAGATTGACCTCATCGTCAGTTGGAACTTCAAGCATCTGGCAAATTACCAGCGCGAAACCGGCTTCAACACCGTCAACCGCTTGCAAGGTTACGGCTCCGTGCGTATCTTGACCCCACTGGAATTAATTTATGGCGACCAAGACTAAAAAATTCGACGCCGTGGCGGAATCCCGCAACTGGAAACAAGCCGTCGGCCAGAAGACCGCGACCATGAGTCGCACGGCGGTGCTCGCCTTCTTCGACCGCGACCAAGCTTTGGCAACGATGCAAATCTGGCGCAAGAAAACTTCCCGCGCGCTGGCCGTCCGTTGATTCAAGCAGCAGCCCAAGTGGGCGGGTGGAAAATAAATATACTTACAGTTCGGTCTCTCTTGCGAAGAATCAATTCTCGATGAGCCGGAAGTATTGCTGTGTGCCGATGATGGCGTTCGTGTAGGGACTCGTTGCGTCGGGGATGTTCGTGTAAACACCCGTGACTAGCGGCGCTGATTGCAGGCTGAAATTCGCATTCGTCCAAGTAAACACCAGTTGGTTAATCGTCTTGGCAAAAAACAGCGGAGTGGGCAATCGCATCTTGAACACAGTGCCAACACCGGAATTACCACCAACCCACGTTGTCCCATAAAGGGTGTTATCTGAAATTATTAAACCAGTGCCCGGCCAAGCTCCATTGCTGTTGGTTGTGTAATGAACGGAGCCATAAGAGCCAAATGGACTAAAACTATGCAAGGTCATAAAATCAGAGCCATTGGTATTGATGGCAAACACCGTTCCGCTGCCCGAACTGCCGCCATACTGCGCTGTTCCGTAGAGCGTATTGCCTGAAAAAGTCAAACTGGCTAACGGATACCACCCATCAATGTTGGTGTTACTTTCCCCAGAAATTGGCGCAAAAGTGTGCAGGTTTGTAAAATCTGCGCCACTGATGTTAAGAGCAAAAATCGTCCCTCCGTCAAAGCTGCCGCCTCGGTTCGCTGTTCCATAAAGCGTGTTGCCTGAAATAATTAAACCGCCATAGGGATTAGCCCCGTCGCAATTGGTGCCAAAATCGGTGTGTGTAAAAGTATGCAAACTCGTGAAGCCAGAGCCATCTATGTTGATTTTGAAAATAGTGCCATTACCCGAACTACCGCCTTGATTCGCTGTTCCATACAGAGCGTTGCTCAATACTATCAGACCACCATACGGCCATATTCCGTCGCCGTTGGTGCTGCCCGTGGTTTTGGTGAAAGCATACAGGGTAGTAAAATTTGAACCGTCGGGGTCAATTTTGAATACTGTCCCGTTGCCTGAAGTGCCTCCAAATACCGCCGTTCCGTAGAGCGCGTTGCCGGATAGAACCAGACCGGTTTGTGGTTTGGCTCCATCACTGTTGGTTCCAGCTACGGTTGCGCTAAAAGAATGCAAGGTTACAAAGCCCGAGCCATTGGTGTTGACGGCAAACACCGTTCCATTGCCTGAGTTGCCACCAATAACCGTCGTCCCATAAAGCCTGTTGCTCAATAAAGTTAAACTTCCAAACGGACCTTTTCCGTCGCTGTTAGTGCTGGCGGGCGTTGCAGTAAAAACATAAAGGTTCGTAAAGCCTGTGCCGTTAGTATGGATGGCGAATACCGTGCCATTGCCTGAAGTGCCGCCAGCCTCTGTCGTCCCATACAGAGTGTTACCAGATAAGATTAAACCGGCTTGTGGTTGGGCTCCATCGTCGTTTGTGTAAGAGGGCGCATAGTATGCCGAGAAATTATGCAGCGTAATGAAGGCCTGCGATGTCACTCGGCCAGCCAGCAAAAACACCGAAACCAGATGGCTTACTTTCATGTCGGCAGATTAGTCAGTTTCAAAATGCTGGCAAGCCCACGACGTTATCGTGTCGGTGGGCGGTAGACCTTTTCAAGGTCTACCGCCGTTGATTTACTTTTTCTTTTTCAAGAAACGCCGAAGTTTCGGCATCGCCGCCCAAATCGCGATACCAACAAGAACTAGATGTTCAGAGGCAATGCTTATTTGGACGGTGTTTATTTTTATTTCCATAAATAGTCCCATTCGTTTTGTGAATGGTTTCCCTTAACTCCAAAAATGTTAAGGATGCTCTCGCGGTGGGTGAGCTATTTGACCATTTGCGTTGCGCGACTCGCATTTTCGCGCTCAAGCCAACCAGTGCCGCCACTGATCAGAGTCCGGTTGACGAATCCGGGTAGCGTCAGTTCCGATTGACGAGTTCGGGTAGCGTCAACGAAATGTTCCTTTGACGAATTATATTTGTCAAGTAAGTGCCAGCGGCACGGCATACCCCGAAGATGTCGCTCCTAACGGAGCTGGGAACCAATGAATTTCACGGGCTACAAAGATTCCGCACCTACGGTGCTGGCGGAAGATGCCCGCGCGGGAGCTGGCTTATTTTGACCAACCAAGTTCCCCAAATCGGGGTGCGGAGGCCGTTTTTACGGGAAAAAGCCTCAAAACCATCAAAAACTGCCATTTTCCGTCGTGTTGGAGCTTCCCAGACACGCGGCGGAGCCGTTCAGACGCGTGGCGGAACTCCTCCGACACGCGGAGGAATCATCCAGCCATGCGTCGGAATCGCTCCGACACGCGCCGGAACTGTCCAGACACACGGCGGAGTCGCCCGGACACGCGCCGGAATCGTTCCGTCACGCGGAGGAACCGTCCAGCCATGCGGAGGAACTGCTCCGTCACGCGTCGGAAGTGCGCCGCCATGCGGACGAGCGGTGGGTCGGCTCTTGATTTCCTGCTAATCAAGCAACAGCATCCCTCCATAATTTATGCAGAACGCCGAACGCCTCTCTTTCCCCAACGCCGATGAATTGGCGCGCGCGGTAGCCAGTGCGTGGTTGGACGAAGTCGCGGCGGTGGCGCGGGCGGGCAAACCGCACGCGGTGGCGTTGTCGGGCGGGCGGGTGACGCAGAAGTTTTTTACGGTGGTCGTTGAGCAATCGCGGGCGCGCGGGGTGTCGCTCGCGGGGGTGGATTTTTTCTGGGCGGATGAGCGGTGCGTGCCGCCGACGGATGCGGAGAGTAATTTCAAACTGGCGGATGAATTATTGTTCCAGCCGCTCGGCCTCGCGGCGGAGCGCATCCACCGTATTCGTGGCGAGCTTGCGCCTGCGGAAGCCACGCAGTTGGCGACGGCGGAGTTGGCGCGGGTGACGCCGCAACTTGATTTAGTTTTTCTCGGCATGGGCGAAGACGGCCATGTGGCGTCGCTGTTTCCGAACGCGTCGGCGGAGACTTTGAATTGTCGCGCGCCGTTCTTGTTCGTGACGGATTCGCCCAAGCCGCCGCCGAACCGGGTGACGTTGAGCTACGCGGCCATCGCGGCCGCGCGGCAAGTCTGGGTGCTGGCGTCGGGTCAGGGCAAAGCGGCAGCGTTCGCGGAGTCGGTCTCGCCGACGGGAACTACGCCGCTGGCGCGGGTGCTGCAAAGCCGCGCGCAGACTAAAATCTTCACGGACATCCGCTGAATTTGAGTGGTTTGAAAATGTCGTAGCCGCGAACGTCAGTTCGCGCTGAACAAAATCCCCACGCATTGAATTGCGCCGACTCACGTCGGCGGCTACTGATTTTTAGCGGCTGGTTTCGGCGGCGACGCGGAGGGCTTCGAGGACTTCCCAGCGCGCGTAGAGCTTGGTGGCGCTGGCTTTGGCGGTGTCCATCTCAACGGTGAGTTGCGTGGCCTCCGCGCCGTGCTTGCGGAAAAAATCCGGCTGCGCGAACAGCGTCTCGATGCGCGCGACTTCGGCTTCGAGTCCTTGAATCTGCGCTTCGATGCCGCTCAACTCGTGCTGCTCTTTGAAGGAAAGTTTGCGCGGCTTCGTTGCAGCAGTCGCGTCGCGTGCGGGCCCGGGTGATTTGCTGGCGATGGGAGTTTCCGCGCTCTTACGAGACGCGGCTACAATCGCCTTCTGTTTCTTCTCCAGATAATAATCGTAGTCGCCGACGCTGTGATGGATTTTGCCGTCGCCTTCAAACGCGAGGATGTCCGTGCAGACGCGGTTCAAAAAATAGCGGTCGTGGCTCACCACGCACGTCACGCCGGGGAACGCAATCAACGCTTCCTCCAGCACGCGCAGCGTGGGTAAATCCAAATCATTTGTCGGCTCGTCGAGAATCAGAAAGTTTCCGCCGCTCTTCAAAATGCGCGCGAGCAACAACCGGCTGCGTTCGCCGCCGGAAAGTTTTTTTACCTGCGTCATGATGCGGTCGTCGGCGAACAGAAACCGTTTGAGATACGAGCGCACAGAAATTTTCGCGTCGCCCCATTGCACGAACTCGCGGCCTTCGGCGACCTCGTCCATGACGGTGTTCTCCTCGTTGAGCTGGAGGCGCGCTTGGTCCACGTAGTTGAACTTCGTGAGCTGGCCGATTTTCACCGTGCCTTCGCTGGGCGTGAGCTGGCCGATGATGGTCTTGAGCAACGTAGATTTGCCGAGGCCGTTGCGTCCGCAGATGCCGACGCGCTGACCGTTCTCGAACGTGTAATTGAAGCCGCCGAAAAGTTTTCGCCCGGCGATTTCCATGCCGAGACCCGCGACTTCGACGGTGCGATTGCCAAGCTGCGGCGGCGGCGGGATGACGAGTTCGATGTCCTCCTCGATGACCGGGCCGGACTTCGCGGCCTCGTCGTAGTAACGCTCGAAGCGGTCCTTCTGTTTGCTGCGTTGCGCGCGCGGGCCTTGGCGCACCCACGCGAGTTCCTTTTTCAGAAACATCTGCCGCTTGTGCTCGATGGTGGAATCGGCTTCTTGGCGTTCAGCTTTGGCGAGCAGGTAGTCGGTGTAATTCCCAGCGTGGGAAAAAAACTTGCCGTTGCTCAATTCCAGAATCGTCGAGGTGACGCGGTCGAGAAAATAACGGTCGTGCGTGACGACGAGAAATGCGCCGCCGAAACCATCCAGAAATTCCGCGACCCACTCGATGGATTCCGGGTCGAGATGGTTCGTCGGCTCGTCGAGCATCAGAAAATCCGGGCGCGACACGACCGCGCGCGCCATCGCCACGCGGCGTTTTTCGCCGCCGGACAAGGTGTCCACGCGGCGGTCGGCAGCGGGGCAGTTCAAGTGCGCGAGCGCAACTTCAATGCGGCGATCCACCGTCCAGCCGTCGAGGACTTGGATGCGTTGCTCCAGTTCTTCGTGACGCTTCGAGTCGTGCGGGAGCGATTCAAATTCGGCGATGAGCTTGAAGACGTGCTGCGCGCCGTCGCGGACGTTGTCGAAAACATTCTTCGACGCATCGAGCATGAAATCCTGCGGCAGATAACTGACAACGAGGTCGCGTTGCCGATCCACCACGCCGCTGTCCGGCGCTTGCAACCCGGCGAGCAGTTTCAGGAACGTCGTCTTGCCCGCGCCGTTACGACCGACGAGGCCGATGCGGTCGGTGTCTTGGATGCCGAGCGTAATATCGTCGAGCACAGCGCGCGTGCCGTAGCGGATGGAAACTTCGGAAGCAGAAATGATGGTGGACATTTTAATTTGGTGACGACGGCAACTGAACGGGCGCGAACGGTAACAAAGAACTGCACAGGAACAAGGCGCAACGTGCTTGGTTGCGTTCTAATTTGGAGTGTGCGGGCATGACCGCGCTTTGGAACTGGGAGACATGTCTCCCAGTTCCAAAGCGGCGACGTGTCGCCGCACTCTAAAACCGGTGTATTTATTTCAGCGGTTGATTTTCGCGCGCGGGCTGAACCACACTGCGCGCATGAATTTTTCCAAGTTGCGCGCGCGTGTGGAGCAACGGGTGCCGCTGCTCGTCGGTTTGATTTGCGCGGGCGTGGCGTTGTTGATTCCGCTGCAAATCATCAAGCTCGGTTACTTGCCGCCGGACGATGCACTGCGTTACGCGGCGCGGGCGATGACGGGGCGCGCGTGGTCAGACGTGCTCGTGTTCGGAAATCCTAATTTGATGGACCATAACTTCGGCTGGAATGCGTTGCTGCGTGGGTTGGAACTGGCGACGCACCTTGACGTAGAAATGTTGGTCGTGCTGCCGGTGGTTTTTTTGTTCGCGCTCGTGAGCTGGGCGGGCATGGTCAGTTTGCGTCGGCCAGAAACATGGCTGGCGGTGTTGGTCATGGCGTCGGTCGGCGCAGGTTTTCACTCGCGGCTGATGAGCGGGCGTCCGCTGCTGCTGACGATGGCGGCACTGCTGACGGTGTTGATGTGCTGGCAGCGGCGCGAAGGGCGCGCGCCCGGTTGCCGCGAGGTGGGGTTGATGCTCGGCGTCATTGCGGCGGTGTGTTTCACGCACGGCTGCTGGTATCTGTGGGCGGTGGTGGGACTGGCTTTCGCGTTAGCACAGCAGTGGCGTTGGGCGTGGGCGTTCGGCGGGAGTTGGGCGGGCGGCACGGTGCTGGCGGGAATTTTCACGGGGCATCCGGTGGAATTTTTGTGGGACGCAGTGGACACGTTGACGCGTGCGTTCGGCGGCCACGAGACGCAGCGCACGATGCAGTCGGAATTCCAGCCCGCGCAAGGCGATGTCATTGCACTGATTTTTCTGCTGGGGCTGTGCGGGCTGCGGGCATTGACCAGACCCAATTTGCCGCCGGTGACGCGCAATCCGGCGTTCTGGCTCACGGTGATTTGCTGGACGCTCGGCTTCAAGGCGACGCGGTTCTGGGTGGACTGGGGCTGGCCGGCGCTGATGATTTTTGCCGCGACGGAATTGCAAGCGTGGTGGACGGCGCGCGTGACCGAAAAATCTTTGGAACGCCTCGCGGCCACCGTCGGTCTCGCGCTGATGACGCTGCTGGCGATTTCAAACGACAACAACAATCGGTGGACTTGGAATTTGGGTCTGCCGTTTCTCACGCCGGACGAGCCGAGGCTCGCGGGCTGGTTGCCGGACGATGGCGGCATTATTTATTCCTCGGATATGCAGGTTTATTACCGGACGTTTTTCAAAAACCCGACGGCCAAGTGGCGGTATATGCTGGGCGACGAACCGGCGTTCATGCCGGATGACGATTTCAAAATCTACCAAGCCATCATCGCCAACGAACACGCGCCGGAAAAATTCCGCCCGTGGATTGCCAAACTGAAACCCGCTGACCGCCTCGTCATTCGTGCTGACTCCGCGATGTGCGCCACCTACCCAGAACTCGACTGGAACCTCAACGCCGGGCCTTACTACATCGCCCGGTTACGCTCGGTAAAAACGCCAGTGCCAGCCAAGTGAACGGCTTGTTGAGAACAATTTCCTCCAGCCACGCCAATCCGCCACGCGCCTTGACTCCCCAATATTTTGCGGGC
>JBJOPC010000356.1:0-9990 GCA_046050965.1 Verrucomicrobiota bacterium
GCGCTCGTGGACGCTAATAAAAATCCGTTCGGCCTCGACCTCACCGACCCGGCAGCCAAAGACGATTTCGCCACCGTCAACGATATGCACGTCCCCGTCGGCAAACCCGTCATCGTGCAGATTTCGTCCAAGGACGTGATTCACTCGTTCAAAGTCATCGCCATGCGCGTGACGCAGGATGCAATTCCCGGTTTGAAAATTGCCGCGCACTTCACGCCCACCAAGGTTGGAACTTACCAGATCAACTGCGCGCAACTCTGCGGCAACGGCCACGCGAATATGACCGGCGGACGCCTCGTCGTGGTCACCGCCGAAGAATATCAGCAATGGGTCGCCGCCAAATCCAAGTCCGCTACGGGCGGCGGCGCGAGCTTTGAATAATCCTTCGCGCAGCCTGCAAATCGTCGTCTGGGGCGGACTCGCCGCCATCATCGTGGGCATCGCCGTCGCTTTCGTTCGTTCGAAAAATCTTTCGTTAGAAAATTCCGCGCCACTCCCGCCTATCATCAGCCAAGTCGCTGACTTTACGCTGACAAACCAAAACAATTCTCCCGTCATGCTCGCCGACTTGCGCGGCAAAGTCTGGGTCGCCGATATCATCTTCACTCGCTGCCCCGGCCCGTGCGCCCGCATGACGCGGCAGTTACGCGAGTTACAAACTGCGCTGCCTGCCACCAGTCGCGCGCAACTTATTTCGCTCACCACCGACGCTGAGTTCGACACGCCACCCGTGCTGCAAAAATACGGCGCGCATTTTGAAGCCAACTCCACAAACTGGCAATTCCTCACCGGCGACCCGCACACCGTCGCCGCGCTCGCGATTGATTCGCTGAAACTCACCGCGCTGGAGAAGCCAGCCGCCGAACGGAAGTCGCCCGAAGATTTATTCATCCACAGCACCATCTTCGTCGTGGTGGATCGGCAAGCGCAGTTGCGCGGCGTGTTCGAAACCGGCGGCGACGGCGTGGACTGGAACAAATCCAAAGCCGACATCCTCGCGCTCGTCGCCCAACTCGAAGCCGCGCCATGACCCTGCACGATTTGCCCGCGCTCAACGCTTGCCTCAACGGCACGAGCGCCGTGCTGCTGCTCATCGGCAGAATTTACATCCAGCGTGGACACAAAATCGCGCACCGCAACTGCATGATCGGCGCGCTCACGACCTCGACGCTGTTTCTCGCGAGCTACCTCTACTACCATTTTCACGCAGGCCGCACCACGTTCCCGGCGAATTGGTTCAAGCCGATTTACCTGACGATTCTGCTCACGCATACCGTGCTGGCCGTGGTGATTTTGCCGCTCATCGCCATGACCTTGAGCCGCGCCGTGAAGCAAAACTTCGAGCTGCACAAAAAAATCGCGCGTTGGACGTGGCCGCTGTGGATGTATGTCTCGGTGACCGGCGTGGTGATCTACGTTTTGCTCTACCAGATTTTCCCGGCGCGCTGACGCGGGGAAAACCCGTTTGACGGCACAAGTTCCAGTGCTAGCCTTTGCCCGCCAACCACTCCGTCCTGCGCTGACTATGAAAATCAACACTCTGATTTGCGCCCTCCTCCTCGCCACGTTACTCGCCGCCCGCGCGGTGATCCTCTACAACGTGGACTTCGGCGCGCTGCCGCTCGGTTCGCCCAGTCCAAAATACGGCGCGGCGGCCACGACGGATTCGCCGGAAGATTTTTGGAATTATTACACGCGCGACAACGGTGCAGGCGGCTCGCGTTTGTCGGGCGCGTTGACCAATTTGACGCGCGCCAACTACCTCGCCTCCACCGTGGGTGTGCTCGTCTCCAACTGCCCCGGCGCGAGCGCGAGTGCCTCCGCCGATCCCATGTATGCGACGTTCGTCTACGACTTGAACGCGCAGCCGGTGACTGTGACGTTCACGAATTTGCCGGCGGGCGAATACGCCGTCTACGCCTACAGCCCCGATGGAAATTTCAACGTGACCGTCGGCACAAACGTGTCTCCCGCGCGGACGTGCCGCGACGTGGCACTGGTCAACCCCGTCGTGTGGACCGAGGGAGTGCAGTATGTGAAGTTTCCCAGCGTGGTGGTGGACACGAACCAGCCGCTGACCGTGACTGTGCTGGATGGGTTGAGCGGCTACGCGCAAATCGCCGGGTTGCAAGTGCAGAGTGTGCCGCCGTCCGCGCCCGCCATCACGAGCCAACCCACGAACCGCACGGTGAACGTGGGCGGGACTACGACCTTCAGCGTCACCGCGACCGGCACTGCGCCGCTGCTCTACCAATGGCGGCTCGGCGGGACGAACATTTTGGGCGCGACAAACGCGCAGTTGATTCTCGCAAACGTGCAATTGACGAACGCGGGAATTTATTCCGTAACCGTCAGTAACGCGCTCGGCGGCGTGGTGAGTTCCAACGCGGTGCTGGCGGTGGGTAGTTGTCTGGCTCCATTGCCGGAACTCACGGCGTGGTGGCGTGCGGAAGGCAACGCGCTGGATGCGGGGGGAACGAATCACGGCAGCATGACCGCTGTTAGTTTTGCGCAAGGCAAAGTCGGGGCGGCCTTTGATTTGAACGGCAACAACAGCGTGGTGATTGTTCCCAGCAGTCCGGCAATCAAGTTCACTGGGGCGTTCACCATTGACGGCTGGGTGAATTTCCGCCGGGCTTCGTTGGACGCCAATTCCATCATGATTGCCACAAAGGGCGAAGACGCAGGCGTCGCGCAAGATTGGGGGCTGGGCATTGCCCCCAACCAGCACTTGCGTCCACACATCAACGTCGGCGGCAGTTGGAATTATTTTGACTGCGCTAGCCCACTGGCCACGGGAACTTGGTATCATGTCGCGATGGTTTATGACGGCGTGAGCGTCATCGGCTACGTCAATGGCGTGGCGGACGGATCGTTTTCAGTGAGCGGCGCGCTGGCAGCTTCGGATTTTGACTTTCGCATTGGCGCCTACGCCACGGTGTATCCGGGGTTCTTCCCGGGGCTGATTGACGAACTAGCCTTGCATTCGCGGGCGCTGACAGCGGCGGAAATTTTGGCCATCTACAATGCCGACAGCAACGGGCGCTGCGTAGGCGCAACACCGCCAGTCATTTTAACTCAGCCGACCAACCAAGTCGTAGCCAGCGGCGGCACAGCGATCTTCTCGGTAGTGGCGGCTGGTTCCAGCCCGCTGACTTTCCAATGGCGATTTAACGGAACCAATATGCTGGATGCCACCAACGCGACGTTGGTGCTGTCAGGCGTCACAGCGCAACAGGCCGGAAATTATTCCGTCACCGTCGCTAATTTTGTTGGCTCGACGAACAGCGTGAATGCCAATTTGAGTGTGTCAGCAGGGCCGGCAATCGTCGTCCAGCCAGTGGGAACCAACGTGCTGGCTGGCGCGAATGTTTCGTTTTCGGTGGCGGCCACTGGTTCCGCGCCGCTGTTTTACCAATGGCGTTTGAATGGCACGAATTTGGTCGGCGCGACCAGCTCCACTTTGTCGCTCACCAATGTGCAGGCAGCACAGGCCGGAAATTATTCCGTCGCGGTGAGCAATTCCGTGGGCGTCGCCATCAGCAGCAACGCGCTTTTGTCGGTGTTAGTTGGCCCCACTATTACGTCGCAGTCCGGCAATCAAACAGTGAGCGTGGGTGGGCAAATATCATTTTCTGTGGCGGTCACCGGCACTGCGCCGCTGGCGTTTCAATGGCGCTTCAACGGCACGAATATTTTGAATGCCACGAATGCCGCCCTACTGCTGACCAATGTCCAGTTCGCCCAAGCCGGTTTTTATTCTGCGCTGGTGACCAATTCCGTCGGCAGCGTCGCCAGTTCCAACGCCTACCTGTCGGTGGTGGCGGGCGCGTGTGTCGCACCGCTGGCGGGCTTGACCGCTTGGTGGCGGGCGGAAAGCAATGCCGTAGATGTGGTGGGGACAAATGCGGGAACAATGTCTGGCATAGGTTTCAACGCGGGCAAGGTCGGGTCGGCTTTCAACTTCAACGGCTCCAACAGCGTCGTGCTTGTGCCGAGCAGTCCGGCCAATAAATTCACCAACGCCTTCACAATCGAGGCGTGGGTGAATTTCCGCCGCTACTCGCAGGACGCCAATTCCCAAATGATCGTCACCAAGGGGATTGATGCCGCCACCACCTTGGATTGGGGGCTGGGCGTTTCGCCCAGCGGGAAGTTGCGCCCACACATCAAAACCGGCGGTTCGTGGTTCACGCTCGACTGCGCCACCACCCTCAATATTGGAACTTGGTATCACGTCGCCATGGTCTACAGCGGCACGAACCTTATCGGCTACGTCAATGGAGTGGCGGATGGGTCACGCGTCCAGTCCGGCGCGCTGGCCGCCACGGACAACGGCCTGCGCATCGGCGCCTACGCCACCGTCTATCCTGGATTTTTCCCCGGAATGATAGATGAGTTGTCACTTTACAACCGCGCTTTGTCCGCCAGCGAAGTGCTAGCACTTTTCAACGCCGGCACCGACGGAAAATGTCTGTCGCCAACTCCGCCAACGATTACCGCGCAACCGCAGAATGTCACCGTCATCGCCGGACTGAACGCCACGTTTTCCGTCGGCGTCACCGGGTCGTTGCCCATCAGTTTTCAATGGCGGCTAGCCGGAACCAACGTGCCGGGAGCAACCAACAGCCCGCTGATTTTGGCCAATGTTCAACCCGCGCAAGCCGGAGCTTATTCCGTGGTCGTTTCAAACCCACTCGGAACAACCAACTCAAACAATGCCAACCTTACCGTCAACCCCCGCCCCACCATCAGCTTCGCCGCCACGCGTTCCAACCTCACACTCGCGTGGCCGACTTACGCCGCCGACTTCAATCTCCAGACCGTCACCAACCTGAACCACACTTGGACCAACACCGCCGCCGCGCTCACCACCAACGGCGCTAACGTCTCCACCACCTTCCCAGCCACCAACCAGCCGCGCTTCTTCCGCCTGCAACATCCGTAGCGCGCAAACGCCCGATAAAATTAAACTTGGTAGGTCATCGTTGCCGCGACGCCATCCGTTTACCAACCGCCGGCGTCGCGGCAACGATACCCCACCAACCTTGACGCACCACGCACCACGCACCACGCTCTCCCCATGCCGTCGCCCGCTCACGTCACGATTCACCCCAGCCAGTTTCCCGAAGCCGTCCGCCGCGATTTGCTCCGCTCGCTCCGCACCCGGCGCATCAACCAAAAATTCCTCTACGACTCCCATCGCCAAACGCAAAAATGGCTCGCCCTCCACGAAGCCCACTCGCCCGCGCGCCGTGACGACGACTGCCTAAAAACTTACGACCGTGCCTTCGCCGACACCGCGCAGGAAATTTCCGCGCCGCAACTCCACGTCCTCGGCCTCGCCTGCGGCGGTGGGCAAAAAGACGCGCGCCTGCTGCAACTCCTCCAAGCACGCGGTAAAAAACTTTTCTACACCCCTTGCGACGTCGCCGCGCCCATGACCCTCGTTGCTCGCGCCGCCGCGCTGAAGTTTTTACCGCCCGCGCAAATCACCCCCTTCGTCTGCGACCTCACCACTGCGGCCGACCTGCCGGAAATATTCACCTCGCGCCCCCCGCCCCGCAACCCGCGCCTCATCACCTTCTTCGGCACACTCCACAATTTTGAGCCGCCGCAAATTCTCCCGCGCCTTGCCGCGCTCGTGCGCCCGCGCGACTGGCTGCTATTCAGTGCCAATCTTGCGCCAGGAAAAAACTACGCCGCCGGGATGAAAAAAATTCTGCCGCAATACGACAACGCCCTCACCCACGACTGGCTGTTCGCCTGCCTCCACGACCTCGGCGTGGAACCGCGCGCGGGCAAAATAAAATTCACCGTGGAGCGTGGCGGTGCGGGCTTGCAACGCATCGTCGCGCGTTTTCATTTCACGCGGCCGCAGGCGATTCGAGTAGGCGAAGAAAAACTTACCTTCACACGCGGCGAGACCGTGCAACTTTTTTTCTCCTACCGCTACACGCCCGCGCTCGTGCAAAAAAACCTCGCCCGCCACGGGCTGAAGGTTTGCGCTCATTGGCTCGCCGTCTCTGGAGAAGAAGGCGTGTTCCTCTGTCGCTGCGCGTGAAGTCAACGGCGCGCGGCGCGCATTTGCTCGATGAGCCAATCGGCCTCGCGTTCGTGGCGGATCATCGTGATGACCCGAACTTCCTGGTCGCCTCGCGTCGTCAGTCTGATCGTGCGGTATTTTGTCGCGTTGTTTTCCATTTCAACGGCGGCAGAAAAATCCCCGAGGTCGCGCGCCGCCACGGTGCGGGTGCGCCAGAACACCAGCCAGCGGCGAACAATCGTCACGCCGTCGCGGGTGACGGTGACGCGAACTTTTTTAAGCCAGCAGTTTGCCGTTGCTACGAAAAAAATCAGACTGACTACGCCGCCAATCCCGCTAGTGAGGACAATCAAAATCCATTTCGCTACCGCTAGAAAATCAGCCATGGTGAAAATGAAAAACTCTGCCGCCAGCCACGCCGCCGTCCACACCAGCCAAAAAATGGTCACACCGACAGCGTTGCCGATGTGGCGCGCGGCTGGGAAATAAAATTCTTTGCCGCCGCCCGGCAAATCCATGACGGTCACGCCCGGATCTTCGAGCGCGACCAGCCGAGTTGCCGAAATTTCGTAGCGCGCTAGCGGATCCGGCGTGGCCGTGGTTGTCTTGGATATGGCACCGATGACAGCACACCCGACTGGCACATCGAAGCTCGCGCGGAAATCCACGCCCGGTTGCGCCGACGTCACGGTGAGCCGCCAGACCACGCCATCGTTGGGATTGCCGTCGCGCGTGGGTTGTGCGTCGTTGGGAATTGTAAAATGCACCGGCACATCACAACCGGTATTCGTGCGCGCCAGATTTTCGCCCAGCCATTTTTCCCCCTCCCACAACACGTCCTCGGCGGGATGGCTTTGTTTGCCCGAGCCAGCGAGATAGCGTCGCAGACAAACCAACTGCAAGCGCACACCCGCGTCGGTTTGCAAAACAGCCGACACACGCACCACGCCACTGAGCGCACCGCCAATGGTCGCTGGCGTCGTCGCCTGAAAAGTTGCGATGCCGAATTTGCGACGGCGCAAAAATGTGTAGCCCGCTGCCGCCAACAGAACCGCACCCAGCAAAGGAAACAGCCAAAGCAGTCGCGCCAACTTGTCGCCGCCAAATCGCCCGGCAGTCGGCTCCGCCCACACCGCTACACCGAGGCCGACGACCACCAGCGCCGCACCCATGAGGATGAGATAGCCCAGGTGGCTGCCGGTGTTGGATTGAATTGCGCTGGACGATTGGCTACGCGCGGAGCGCTGATTTTTGAAATATTCCGAAACCGCTGTCGCCATCACCGCTAAACCGCCGAAACCAAAAAACAACGCGAACAAAATGTCCGCCACGTCGCTGCGCTCCTGTCCCTTCACCGCCACCACAACCGCCAGCCCCAGACATAGCAAGCCGACAAAGTTGGCGAATACCAGCTTGCTACGCGTCTGGCTGGAATGGTTTTGCTCGTCGCTCACGCGGTTGTGTTCGCCACGCGGAAGACCGGCACGTCGAAGCGCGCCAGATAATTTACTCCAGGAACAGCCGCCTTCGCTTCGAGCCGCCAGAAAATCAAATTGCTGGCGTCGGCATCGCGGGTTTCCTCACACGTCGCGGGGATGGCGATGGCAATGGGAATCGCAAAATTACCCGTGCGGCTTGGCACTCGCACAAGCTCGCTACCCTCCCAAAGTTTTTTTAGTTTTGAATCATTGCCGCCACCAATTTGGTTGTAGCAGATGAGCCGCACCTTGAATTCATCCGGCAACTCGATGTGGGCTTCGCTGTGGATGCCGCCTTCCAGCTTGCCGCCAATCACGCCGGTAGCAGAACTCAACTTAAACACCGATTTGCCAAACCGCTTTTGCCGCGCCACCGCCCGGTAACCCATCACGCAGAAGAACGCCGCCATTGAAAATGGAACGCCGCAGAAAACCCAAGTGATGATGGAGCGGGTGTCTGCCTTAAAAAAACTTTTGAACTGCCATAGCGCAATCACGACCAAAACGCCGGCGGCCACGAAGAAGGTGAACGGCGGCGGAGCTTGTGGTTCAGAGATTTCCCGCTTTGCCCAATCTTCACGTCGCAACCACGGGGTAAGGTCGCTGCGCTGTTTTTGCACCGCCAGTGCCACCTGCTCCCGCTGCTTGCGCACCGCAAAATAAAACACCAGCGGAAAAAGCATGAACACTCCGCCAACCACTAGCGGCACCCAGCCATTCGGCGTGTGTCTGAAGAAAAACTCTCGGATGCCCAGCAACATCACCCCCAATCCCATGCAGGCGAAGAACGAGAGAAACACCACCGTTGCGCGCGGGAGGCGGTTTGGGTTTTGGGACGCCTTCGGCTGCATAGCTCAAATATGCTTCGAGTCATGCTCGTCTTTTTGGACGTAGCCGGTCTCTTGGCGTTTGAAGTTCACTTCGTTCTTTTTGATGTAAGCAGCGAACACGTCGTCCGCGCTCATGCCGAGCACTTGCGCCATGCTGATGAGAAAGTGAAACAGATCCACGACTTCCACGCGCGCGTTTTGTTCGTCGAACTTCTGGTATTTCGCCCACCATTTCCACGGCACACTATCAATCAGCTCGGCCATTTCCTGCGACATCGCGCGGGAATAGTTGAGCAACCACTTGGTCTTTTCCTCCTCGGTCATGTTCTCGGTCTGCACACCGATGCGTTTGTTGAGGGCGTCTTGCATGCGCCAGAGTTCGCGGAGTTGGTCGGGTTTTTCCATGCGCGGAAGATAGCGAAGCGCGCCACGCGCGGCAAGAAGCGCGGCGCAGGATTCGGTCTTGGCGTGCGGCGACACGTCGCCGCTTTGGAACTGGGAGACATGTCTCCCAGTTCCAAAGCGCGACCATGCCCGCGCACTCCAAACCAAATGCACGCAGGCACAGCACAGACTTGAGTCAGACGCGGCCACGCGACATTCTTGCCGCCGATGGCTAACGAAAACCCCAAGCTCCGCATGGCCGCGCCGGAATCGCCGGAGCAACTCGCCCGGCAACTCGCCCGCGACCAGACGACCGCCAGCCGCGACCGCGAGTTTGCGCTGGAGCAATCCCTCACCGGTTTCCGCGTCGGTTCCGTGAAATATCTCAACGCCGTGCCGCTCACGCGCGGCCTCGAAAGCGAAGTGACCTTCGCCACGCCCGCGCAACTCGCCCAACTGCTCCGCCGCGACGAACTCGACGCCGCGCTCGTCAGCATCACCGAGATTTTGTTCAGCGACCGCTACGACCTGCTCGATGGCGTGGCGATCGCGTCGCTGGGCGAAGTGCAAAGCGTTTTTCTTGCGCATAAAAAACCGCTGGAGCAGGCGCGGGAAATCTTCTGCGACCCCGCGTCGCTCACCAGCGTGAATCTGCTCAAGGTGCTGCTCGCCGAGCGCGGACTGAAACCCGAATTCAAGCCGCTGGAAAATTATGCCGCCGCGCAGGAAAAAGATTTCGTGCTGCTCATCGGCGACCCCGCGTTGGACTTCCTGCTCGCGCCCCATGCCCACGAAATTTTCGACCTCGGCGCGGCGTGGCAGGAATTGACCGGGTTGCCGTTTGTGTTCGCCGCGTGGGCGCTGCGGCGCGGCGTGGACAACACCGAGTTGCGCCGTCGCCTGCACGAGGCGAAAGATTTTGGCGTGGATACGCTCGACCACATCATCCGCAGCCGCCCGGAATACACGCTCGAATTCCGGCAGGATTATCTCGGCTGGCACATCCACTACCATCTCGGCAGCGACGAGAAACGCGGCCTCGCCAAATTCATCGAGCTGCTCCGCCAGCACGGCTTCGGTCCCGTGCATGAGCCGAAGTTTGTTTGGTGAACGGCAGAAGTTTTAGCCACAGACCTGCCGCGCCGTAGCCTAGCGAAGGCGGGTTGACACAGATGGACACAGATGGGGCGGGACGAGCAAAAATTTTTCCTCTCCGCCTCGAACGGGGAGAGGGATTAAGGGTGAGGTGTCG
>JBJOPC010000357.1:0-3222 GCA_046050965.1 Verrucomicrobiota bacterium
CGCGTTGCGAACTGCAATTCGCCTACGCCATCGGCCATCCTGACCCGGTCAGCGTCCACGTCGAGACGTTCGGCACGAACACGGTTTCCAACGAGAAAATTATTCGCGCGGTCAATCGCGTGTTCAGTTTCCAGCCGTCCGACATCATTGACCAGCTCAACCTGCGCCGTCCGATTTACAGCAAGACGACCAACTACGGCCACTTCGGCAAGAGCGACAAAGCTTTGACGTGGGAAGCCACGGATAAAATCGCCGCGCTCAAGAAAGCAATTTAACCAATCAACGAAATAAAATTATGGCAGCTATCAAACTCTCCCCGTCTCGCCGCACCGTCGTCAAATTAAACGGCAATGGCAAAGCCAACGGTGTCCTCGCTGAAGTCAGCGCGACCTTTGCGAAATACGCCGCGCAAACTCCTGCCGGCAAAGACTACATCGTCCGCGATTTCTCGCTCGCCGAATGGGGTCGCAAAGAACTCAACGTAGCCGAACACGAAATGCCGGGCTTGATGTCGGTTCGCAAAAAATACGCGAAATCCAAACCACTCAAGGGCGTGCGCATCACGGGTTCGTTACACATGACGATTCAGACGGCGGTGTTGATTGAAACGCTTGTGGCGCTCGGCGCGAACGTGCGTTGGGCGAGTTGTAATATTTTCTCCACGCAAGACCACGCGGCCTCCGCCATCGCGGCGACCGGCACGCCGGTGTTCGCGTGGAAGGGCGAGACGCTCGAGGAATATTGGGAACTCACGCTCAAGGCGATTTTGTTCCCCGGCGATTTCGGCCCGCAGCTTGTCGTGGATGACGGCGGCGACGTGACGCTGCTCATCCATAAAGGCTACGAATTGGAAAACGGCAGCAAGTGGGCCTACGAAACCAAGGGCGACAGCCACGAAGTCTCCGTCGTGAAAGCGTTGCTCCGTCGCCTCGCGACCGAGAAACCCGGCCTCTGGACGAAGATCGTCAAAGACTGGCGCGGCGTTTCCGAAGAGACGACCACGGGTGTGCATCGCCTCTACCAGATGAAAGACGCGGGCAAGCTGCTCGTGCCCGCCATCAACGTGAACGACTCCGTCACCAAGTCGAAGTTTGACAACCTTTACGGCTGCCGCGAATCGCTCGCGGACGGCATCAAGCGCGCGACCGATGTCATGCTTGCCGGCAAAGTCGCCGTCGTCTGCGGTTACGGCGATGTCGGCAAAGGCTGCGCGCACTCACTCCGCGCCTACGGTTCGCGCGTGGTCGTCACCGAGATTGATCCGATCAACGCGCTGCAGGCCGCGATGGAAGGCTTCGAGGTCAACACCGTCGAAAGCACGTTGGGCTGGGGCGACATCTACGTCACCACGACCGGCAACTGCGATATCATCACCGCCGCGCACATGCTGGCGATGAAGGATCAGGCCATCGTCTGCAACATCGGCCATTTCGACAACGAGATTCAAGTGGACGCGCTGAAGAAGGTCAAAGGCGTGCGCATCGAGAACATCAAGCCGCAATACGACCGCTATCATCTGCCCGGCAACAAGAGCATTTACATGCTTGCCGAAGGCCGTCTCGTGAACCTCGGTTGCGCCACCGGCCATCCGAGCTTCGTGATGAGCAACTCGTTCACGAACCAGACGCTCGCGCAGATTGATCTCTGGGCGAACAAGGACAAATACGAGAAGAACGTCTATCGCCTCTCGAAAAAACTCGACGAAGAAGTCGCGCGTTTGCACTTGGAAAAAATCGGCGTGGTGCTGACGAAGCTGACGAAGGCGCAGGCTGATTATCTCAACGTGCCGGTCGAAGGGCCGTATAAGCCGGAGCACTATCGCTATTGAGCGGATTCAAATCTGAAACACAGAAGGCGAACGGGCAACCGTTCGCCTTTTTGGTCAATGAAATTTTCTGCACGCGGGGGAAAAGCGGTGGAGGGCCACCGCATCCAAGACGCTATCGCGCAATCCGGTGAACGCAGGCCAACGCGCCAGCGTCTTGGAGTGCGCCAGTCCTCTGGCGCTTTCGGGCGGACGGGACGCGTCGGATTTTCCTGCGCGTTGGTGCGACTGAAAATGATGGAGCTCGGGCTTCAGCGCACGCGGGGACGGAGACGTTGGAACTTTTTCTGCGGGCGGGCGTGAGTTGAAGCGGCGTGAACGCCGCGCTCCGCTGACGGGCTGCGCCGCGCGAAACTATTTCACCTTTTCGACCACGAGCATTTCCACTGGCTCGCGACTGGGCACGAGTTCGAGGCCGTAATTGTCGAGCAGCACGTTATTCACTGAATTCAAATCGGTCGCTTCATGAGGCACACAAAAAGACTGCATGTTCATCAGCGGCAGATTGGTTTCGCGAATGACATACTGGTTCAAGCGGTTCTCTAAGATTTGCGCCAGCACGGCAGTGCCATAACAAAGTGCGCCCATTAAATGTAAATCCGCGCCGCGTTGCAGACCGGGCGCGTTTGTGTTTTTCATTGTGAGGGCAAGGACATTGGTTGCGCGCATTTCAAAATGGCCGACCAACCCGAACTGGTTTTTGATCTGTTCCTGAAATTGTTCCATCCCGTGATCCGGCACGTTGACTCCAAAGTCATAATTTCCGGACGGCAGGTTTGTGGGGAGAATCATCCGCGTGGGCGGAAATGGAGTTCCATATTCATCAACCTTTAGATGGGACATCAAGAGTATGTCTTGAAACGGGAGATTTCTTCCCAAGATTTGATTGTCGTCATAGTCTTTCGCTACAGACGTGCCGCTAGAGCCGGGAAAACGTGTTTGCCGGATGATGATCCCTGGCGGGACATTTATAAAAAATGCAGAATTAAGATCATCCATTTTTTTCCGGTATGTCGGAAAATCATCAGTGGATTTTGGATCGCCTGGTGGAACTAGATTATAAATCGCTTGTTGAAAGCTCTCCACCTTCTTCCAAGAATCGGCAGGCGTGGAAAATTCTTTTATCACCACTGTCGCCGTTCCCGCTGCAAATAATGCAGCTATGCCGACAACGACTGCCGTCTTAACTTTTGTCCACGCCATAACTTTCAATGCTCCTTTGATGAGGGTTAATGTTGAACCGCTGACCACCGCGCCTTTCACCGCTGTCGCCGTGACCGTGGCCGCCAGGCCCAGCGGCGCGGCTTGCACGGAGTTCGCGGAAATCGCCGCCGTCAACACCGTTGCTGTCAGCGTCACGCCGCGTTTGGTGAACCAGCCGCGCAGCTTTTCCACCG
>JBJOPC010000358.1:0-4157 GCA_046050965.1 Verrucomicrobiota bacterium
TGCAACAAGATTGTGAAACGCTCATGGCGCAGTATCAGGAAGATGGATTTGTTTCGCGGTATCGTGATACCAATGGCTTGCCGCCCGCACTAGCGGCGTTGAAACCTTGGAAAGTGGATTATCTTCCTCCAAAGTTTTTGAAAGGGCAGAAGGATACGCCGCCCGTTTCCGTAGTTCACATCAAAGTCTTTGGCATCCATTCGACGGGTGGACATTCAACTCCGTATTACGGGCTGGCCGTTGTGCCAATAGCAGAAGTCGAAAACTTTCATCCCCAGCCGCCACATGATGGCGCGAGTGGCAATCACTACGATACCTATACGCCAATCACGAACGGGATATACGAAGTGTATTGAGGTAGGAGCCGTTCTCCCTCACCCCTACCCTCTCCCGCTGGGAGAGGGAGGAAGAAGCTCGCGCGTGGTCGGGTTTAACTTCCGTTAAGGACTTAATTCCAATTAACAACCACGCGAGTGAAGCGGAGTAATGTAAAACGGCTCACTCGTCGCGCGGGGGGAAGTCGAAGGTGACCTTGCCCTTCTTGTCCATCTGGAGATACGCCGCGAAGGGCTTGCCGCTCTTGGTGGAGATGAACTTGCCCAAGAGGTCGGTCTTCTCGCCGGCGAGCAGTTTCAAGACTTGGTCGCGCTCGATGGGTTGTTCGAGAATGATTTTGCCGACGTTGAACTTGCACGGCTTGGGGTCGGCCTGCGATTGCTCGCAGAGGTAACCGCGCTCGGTGTCGAAGACTTGGCCGCCGCACTTGGGGCATTTGCCGGCGAGCGGCGTGAGGCCGGTGAAGTCCAGCTTGGGCAGCGGCTCGGCGGATTTCGCGCCGCCCTTGCCCTTGCCTTCGCGCGGGGCGAATTCAAACGTGGTGCTGCCGTCCTTGAGGACGAGGAAGGCTTTGAAGGGGCGATTGTTTTTCTTGGAGATGAACTTGGTGAGCAAGTCGGTCTTGCCGGTCGCCAACATCTGCTTCACCTGCGCGGCTTCGATGGGTTGCTGGAGAATGATTTTGCCGGTCTTGAACTTGCAAGTCTTGTCCGGGCCGGTGGCCTTCTCGCAGATGTAGTTCATCCCGCCGTCGTAAACGTTCGCGCCGCACGCGGGGCATTTGCCGAGCGGTTCTTTGCCGGTGAAGTCCACGGGCGCGCTGGCCTCGCCGTCTTTGTTCTGGTCATTGCCGAAATCGAACTCGGGCTTGAACTCGGCGTTCATCTTGATGATGGCGGCGAAGGGGAAACCCTGCTTACTGCGGAAACCTTGCAGCGGTCCAACGACTTTCTTGGTGATGAGTTCCTCGACCTCGGAGATTTCCAACTGGCGGCTCGCGACGATTTTCCACAAGGCGAAGTCGCACTTCTGGCATTGGAACTTCTTGTAATTCTCCAGCACCTCGCCGCCGCACTTGGGGCACGGCACTTCGAGTTTGCCATAATCGCCCGGCACGGTGTCGCTCTCGTGCGATTTGGCCTTGGCGACCATCTCGCGGGTGGCGTCGGCGATCTCCATCATGAAGTCGTCGCGCTTGAGCTTGCCGCGCGCCATGAGGTTGAGCTTGAACTCCCATTCGCCGGTGAGTTCCGGCGAGATGAGTTGCGGAATCTGCAGCCCGCGCAACAGCGTGATGAGCGAGAAGGCCTTCGCCATCGGCTGCAACTCGCGCCCGTTGCGCGTGACATACTTCTCCCAGATCAACCCTTCGATGATGGTCGCGCGCGTGGCGGGCGTGCCGAGACCTTTGTCCGACATGGCTTCGCGCAGTTCCTCGTCGTCAATCAATTTGCCCGCGCCTTCCATCGCGCCGAGCAACGTCGCTTCCGAGTAGCGCGCGGGCGGCTTGGTGACGTTGGCCTCGACGTCGACTTTCAACGTCTTGACCGTCTCGCCTACCTTGACGGGCACGAGGTTGGGCGTTTCGTCGGAGTCGGCTTCCTTGCCGTAAACGGCGAGCCAACCGGCGTTGACCATGACCTTGCCTTCGCTCTTGAAGGGTTCGTTTTCGACGCGCGTGATGCGGGTAGTGACGAGGAATTCCGCCGCCGGATAAAAGATGGCGAGGAACCGCTTCGTGACGAGGTCGTAAAGTTTCTGCTCCGGCTCGCTCAAGACTTTCGGGGCGATGAGCGTGGGAATAATCGCGAAGTGGTCGGAGACCTTGGCATTATTAAAGATGCGCTTGTTCGGCTTCACCCAGCCGTTCTTCAAGACGGTGTCGGCATGCGTGGCATAACCGGACGCGGACAGCATGGCCATGGTTTGCTTGACGGTCTCAAGGTAATCCTCCGGCAACGCGCGCGAGTCCGTTCGGGGATACGTGAGCACCTTGTGGCGTTCGTAAAGCGACTGCGCGACGGCAAGCGTGTTCTTGGCGGAAAAGCCGAAGCGTCCGTTGGCCTCCCGCTGCAATGTCGTCAAATCATACAACGCGGGCGACATGGAAGTCGTGGGCTTGCTCTCCTCGGTGACGATGCCGGGTTTGCCCAGACACTTCGACTGGATGGCTTCGGCAAACTTTACGTCCCAGACGCGCTCTTGCTTGAGTTGGTCGTCGCCTTCCTTCTTGGCAAACTTCTCGTCGAACCAACGGCCGGGATATTCGCCAGCCTGCGCGCCGAACGTGCCGTGGATTTCCCAGTAGTCGCGGGACTTGAATTTTTTAATTTTCTCCTCGCGCTCCACGAGAATTGCCAACGTCGGTGTCTGCACGCGGCCAACCGTCGTCAGATGAAAACCGCCGGTCTTCGAGTTGAACGCCGTCATCGCGCGCGTGCCGTTGATGCCGATGAGCCAATCGGATTCGCTGCGGCACGTCGCCGCGTCCGCAAGCGGAATCATGTCGGCGTCCGTCCGCAAATTCGCGAAGCCGTCGCGGATGGCGGCGGGCGTCATGGATTGCAACCAGAGACGTTTGATGGGCTGCTTGGCCTTGGCGTATTGAACGATGTAACGGAAAATCAATTCGCCCTCGCGCCCGGCGTCGCACGCATTGACGAGCGCGGTGACGTCTTTGCGTTTGATGAGCTTGGCGAGAACTTTTAGCCGCGCCTCGTTCTTCTCGATGGGCAGCAAATCAAAGTGCGGCGGAATCACCGGCAGATGCGCGAACGTCCATTTGCCGCGCTTTACCTCGAACTCTTCCGGCACAGCAATCGTGAGCAGATGGCCGACGGCAGACGAAATGACGTAGTCGTCATTCTCGAAGTGGTCGTCGTGCTTCTGAAATTTGCCGAGTGCCTTGGAGATGTCTCCGGCGACCGACGGCTTTTCCGCGATGATGAGCGTTTTTCCCATGTGACGCGCGAATGTTTAGTCGGCGAACCGTGAGCGTGGCAATCTATTTCTTTTTTTAACTCCCGCGCGCGCGACAAAAAACTTCGTCGTGCATCACGGAAAATCACCCGGCGGCGGCGGACGAAACGCCTGCTCCATGCCGCCAAATTTTTGTGGCGGCGTCCGCACCAGCGCGAGCGTAAAGCATTCGCCATCGTGCGTGATGTTCGCACCGCGCGGAATCATCGGCTCGCCGAACGCGCCGCCACCGGGCGGGCCGCCGCGCGGCGGAAAATTTTGTCCGCGACCATCCGACGGACCTTGCCCGCCGCCGGAACGCGGACCAAACGGCATTTGTGCGCCCGCCTTTTGCCGCAGAAAAAAAACCTGCGCGTAATCCTGCCAATCGCTGTCCTTCACCACGTCCGCGTGGGCGATATGCGTGTGGAGATACCACGCCGTCCACCACTCCAGCCCGTGCCGTGCGACGACGAGCGATTTCTGCGGCGCGGAAATCTCTCCGGCGAGCGCGCGCAATTCATCCGCCGCCGCCAGCGTGATAACCGGGCGTCCGCCGTCTTTGATGCGGAAAACCCCCGCGCCCACGAGCGCAGCAGCGATGACCGTCATGAGCGCGTTGCGCAGTTTCGGCCACGGAATTTGCGCGAGCGCGAACGCCGTCACGACCACCGCCGGGCCAACCGCAATCAAGCCGAAACGCATCACCTTGTCGCCCGTCACCCACGGCCCGCCGAGCGCGGCCAGACCGAGCGCGACGCCCACCACGACGGCAACATCGCCCGCTGACAAAACTTTTCGGCGCAGCCAAACTGCCACCAGCGCACCGACGGCGACTGTCAAAAACGCCGCGCTGGAAAGCC
>JBJOPC010000359.1:0-3113 GCA_046050965.1 Verrucomicrobiota bacterium
GGAACTTGCCACGTTCTACGCGAGCCTCGTGGAGTCCGAGGGCAACCATTACGCGACCTACATTCTCATGGCGCGCGCCGTGGACGACGTCGAGACGACGCGGCGGCTGGATTATTACTTGGACCTCGATGCGCAACTCATCCGCGAGCCGAACCCGCTGCCGATGTTGCACTAAAATTTTATGCGCCGCTTTACCGGGAACGAAAATGGAATGCTTCTTCTCGCCGGACTTTTCATATTCGGTGGAATGGCAATTATGGCTAATCCGACCGAGATGACGATTCCCCATCAAGCTTATAAACATGTGCGCTCTTCGATAGAGCATGTCTCCAAAAACGGTTCGCAAATATACGGAGGCGTGTTTGCTTTGTTTGGCGCAGGTTTGGTTGGGCTCGTCTTCTATGGGCGGCGGAAATAATGCAGTTATGGTTGTCGCCCGGAATTGGCCGCCACATTTGGGCGCGGCAAATTGAAGCTTCATTCACCCGCGCGTGCCTGCTAGCTTGTCACCGATGATTGCCGCTGCTGTAAAAAAATCTGATGCCGCCACGCCGAGCTTCCGCGTGGGCGACGAACGGCTCGTCAAACTCACCGCGACCGCCGCCAAAAAAGTTTCCACGCTGCTCACGCGGCAAGGTCGTCCGCAAGGCGTGTTGCGCGTGGCGGTGCTCGGCGGCGGCTGCTCCGGGCTGCAATACAAGATGGATTTGCAGGACGCGCCTGCGAGCCGCGACATTCTGGTGGAGAGCGGCGGTGTGCGCGTGGTGGTGGATCCCAAGAGCGCGCTCTACGTCACCGGCAGCGAACTGGATTACGTCGAGGCGTTGCAAGACGGCGGCTTCAAGGTGAAGAATCCCAACGCGGCCACGACGTGTTCGTGCGGCGAAAGTTTCAGCGCGTGAGTCTGGATTGTTTTCTTCTCCTCACCGAACCGCGTCGCCCGTGGCTGGACGCGGACGTATTGAAAGAAAGGTTTTTTACGCTGTCCGCCATCGTGCATCCCGACCGCGTTCATGGCGCAAGTGAGGCGGAAAAACTCGCCGCCACTGCGCACTACACGCAGTTGAACGCCGCTTACCACTGCCTGCGCGAACCCAAAGATCGCCTGCGCCACTTGCTCGAACTCGAACTCGGCCACAAACCCTCCGACCTCACGCGCGTGCCGGATGACCTCATGGAATTGTTCAGCGTCGTCGGGAAAATTCTGCGTGAGACCGAGGCGTTTCGCGGCGAACAGCAGCGCGCCACCTCGCCGCTGCTCAAGGTGGCGTTGTTCGAGCGCGGTCAGGAATGGGCGGATAAACTTGGCGAGGTGCGCGCAAAAATTTCCCCGCGCCGCGAAGCGTTGCTTGCCGAGTTGCGCGAGATGGATGCCGCGTGGCCGGACGCCAAGCCGCTCGATCGGCTCGCCGAAATCTGGCGGCTGCTCGGCTACTACGACCGCTGGCTCGCGCAGTTGCAGGAGCGCGCGGTGCAGTTGGTATTCTGATTTGCCCGGTGGACTTTGCCGCCGCGCTGGACTAAAACTACGCGCGTCGCGCGCCGAGCGTCCCCGTAGCTTAAATGGATAAAGCCCGCGTTTCCTAAACGCGCCATTCCAGTTCAATTCTGGACGGGGACACCACGCCGCGGCGCGGCAACACTGAGGTGCGTAGAATTTCCCATAGCCGCGCCTAGCCGTGTGCGTTAGTCTCTGCCGTCCTAATTCTGCCATGGCCAAACGACTTTTAGCTGCTTTGAAAGACACGAAGTTTTTCGTGCAAGAGTGGCTTGCCAATCCTCAGCATACCGGCGCCATCGCCCCCAGTTCGCCGCGCCTCGCCGCCGCCATGGCGCGGTGGTTGCCCAAAGACCCCAACAGCTTCGTGGTGGAACTCGGCCCCGGAACCGGCGCGGTCACCGGTGCGCTGCTCAAACGCGGCTTGCGCGAAGACCGGCTCGTGGCCATCGAGCAAAATCCTCGCATGGCCGAACGGTTGCAGAAAAAATTCCCGCGCGCCTGCGTCATTGAAGGCGACGCGTGGAAGTTGGACGAATTGCTCGCGGCAGAATTGCCGCCGGGCGCGAAGGTGGGCGCGGTTTTTTCCAGTCTGCCCATCATGAATTTCCCCAAACCCCACGCCGAAGCGTTGGCGGAAAAAATCCACGCCGTGCTGCACGCGCGCGGGACGTGGGTGCAATACAGCTACCTCATCGCGCTGGAAAAACTGCCCGGCTCCGGGCGCTTCAACCGCCTCGGCTCGGACATGGTCTGGCTGAACCTCCCGCCTGCGCGCGTGAGCGTGTATCGGAAGTGACTGCCGAAGTTGAACCGCGGATGACGCGGATGGTTGAGCAACGGAGTTGCGGCAGAAGGTAGCCCACGGCGCGAGCCGTGGGAAAAAACGCAGGCCGCAGAAGCTCCGGCAGGAGCGGCAGAAACCTTTCGCCCCGCTGGGGCTTGTCCCGCAAAACCAACACCCACGGCTGACGCCGTGGGCTACCTTCTACCGCTGCTCCGCAGCTAAACCTCACTCCGCGGCTCAAGGCTGCTTCAAGCGGAAGAAAACATTTGTGCCGGGCGCGGGGAGCGTGACGCTTTTGTTCGTGCCGTCGTCAATTACGGATGAGCCAACATCCGTCCAATTCGTCGTGGTGAGGTCGGTGTTGGATTGCAGCGTGAGGAGGTTGGTGAACGCGGAGTCAGGCCATGCGAGGACGTAGTTGCCGCCGCCAGAAGCGGCCTGCAAGGTCGGGGCGTATTGCCATGCGTAAGCCTCGCCGGACGACGCCATGGTGATGAGTTTGGTTCCGTCGGCGGAGGACGCGACGGATGTCCACGCTGCATTTGGCGCGCTGTTGGATTGCCAAGAGGCTCCCGCGTCCACTGAACTGTAAATCAAACCGCCACTCGCCACCGCCACCAGCTTGGAGCCATCCGCTGACGTGGCAACGGCAGTCCAGTTTGTGTTCGGCACATTGTTGGAAACCCACGTCACCCCGCCATCGGCGGAGGTGTAGACGATGCCGAGATTGCCCGCCGCCACGATATGATTGCCGTCAGGAGATATGATGAAACTCGTCGGCGTGCAGAATGATAGTGGGGTAATATTTACCTCCACAGATTCGGGTGC
>JBJOPC010000360.1:0-7023 GCA_046050965.1 Verrucomicrobiota bacterium
GCTGACGAGCGGTTCGCGGATGAGATTGGTCGGCACGAGCCACGGCTGCGGTTGGAAATTCAGCGACGTGGGAAAATCCAACGTGCCGCGCGTGCGGAGGAATTCGCCGTCGCCGTTCCACACGAACTGCGCGGTCGGCCAGCCGTCGCGCAGCTTCGCGCCGTCCACCCAGACGCTCAACCAATTCGTGTCGGTCGTGGTGGTCGTGGTGGTGGCAGGAGCGGCGGTGCGGGCGCATTGCAGGGTGAACCAGCCGTTGGTGTAGTTGATTTGCGCGGCGAGTTTCCAATCGGCAAAGGCGCATTCCAGATTTGCGCGCCAAAGTTTGGCGTGGGCGTCGTCGAGCTTGATGGCGAGCGCGGTGGTGGCGTTGGAGAAATTTTTACCGCGCAGTTCAATGAACGATTCGCGGCGGAGCCAGTCGTCGAGCAACGGACGGAACTCGGCGGCGTGATTATTCGTGCCGATGATTTTATTTTGGCCGAGCGCGAAGGGCAGGGTGGCGAGCTTGGCGAACGCGGCGTTGAGGAAATTCGTGGTCGCGGGCAACGCGGCGATTTCGTGCAGACGGCTGGCGTTGGTGTTTTGCGCGAGCGCGTCTGTGCCGACGAAGTGGACGCGGGCGAGGAGATTCGTGGGCGCGTCGGCGAGCGCGAGTTGCAGGCTGGCGGTCAGAACGGCGAACGTGGTCAAAATGAATCGCATAAACGGGCGCATTGTCTGCCAAAGAAGCGGCGGTTTGGCAACGGAATAACTTTCTTTAAGGGGCTGAATCTACGCCAAAGTAAAAGCCTTCTTCGTGAATCTGTGCGCCACAGTGGGTGCAAAATTTAATACGCCAATTATGCCCCCAAAAGTTCAAATCGCAGGGAATACACCGCACGAGATTGTCGCCGCGTGGATGAATTAGAGAAGGGTCGTGGCATTGCGGACAATATTTTCCAAGCTCCAAAACATTCTTTCCGCAACAGGGGCATGGCAAGGGCTGCTTTCTTGCGAGCAACGTGTAAACGAGTATTCCCAAGAGCAGAGTCATGAACAAGCTCATGCCAATCATATACAGCCAGCGACTCCAATTGCTCGTGGCAGGGAAAAAGTGTTCTCCAAAAGCACCTAGCACTGTTGTCAGGAACAACGGAACCATAACCAGTGTCCTGAACTTTTTGTTTACAGGGAAATTTGCGAGCCGCTCCGTAAATTTAATTCGCACCTGAACCATTTCTGCTTCCGGGTATTGTCGAGGCAGAATTCGATTCGACTCTGAATCATGCGTTGTCATTATTAACTCACAGCTTCTTCCCCGTCAGCCGTTCAAACGCCTCCACATATTTCGCGCTGGTCTTGGCGACGACGTCGGCGGGAAGTTGCGGGCCGGGTGGGGTTTTGTCCCACGTCAACGTTTCTAGATAATCGCGGACGAATTGTTTGTCAAAGCTCGGCTGGCCGCGACCGGGCGCGTATTGATCGGCAGGCCAGAAGCGCGAGGAATCGGGCGTCAACACTTCATCAATCAAAATCAGTTTGCCCTCGAACAAACCAAATTCAAATTTCGTGTCGGCGATGATGATGCCGCGTTGCCGGGCGTAATCGCGCGCGGCGTTGTAAATATTCAGGCTCAAATCCCGCGCCTGCGTGGCGTGTTCCTGACCGACAATCTTCACGGCTTCGGCGAACGAAATGTTTTCGTCGTGGCCTTCCTCGGCTTTGGTCGAAGGCGTGAACAAGGCTTCGGGCAATTCGCTGGATTCCTGCAAGCCTGCGGGCAGCTTGATGCCGCAGACGGTCTGCGTTTTTTGATATTCTTTCCAGCCGCTGCCGGCGAGATAGCCGCGCACGATGCACTCGATGGCGAGCGGCTTGGCTTTTTTGACGAGCATGGAACGGCGGTTGAGTTGCGCGGCGAATGGTTGGAGATTTGGCGGCAATGGTTCGTTTGCGCCTGCGAGCAAATGGTTCGGCACGAGCGCGGCAAATTTCTCGAACCAGAAGTGCGA
Source organism: Verrucomicrobiota bacterium (assembly GCA_046050965.1). Lineage (GTDB taxonomy): Bacteria > Verrucomicrobiota > Verrucomicrobiia > Limisphaerales > JAFMIX01 > JAFMIX01. The sequence goes on from JBJOPC010000360.1 coordinate 1,995, forward strand.
GACTTGCGTGAGCACCTCGCCTTTGCGCGGAATGCCGTTAGGTAAAATCACATCAAACGCCGAGATGCGGTCGCTGGCGACGAGCAGGAAACGGTCGCCGAGGTCGAAGACTTCGCGGACTTTGCCGCTGCGGGTTTTGGTGATGCCGGGCAGATCGAGTTTGAGAATGGGTTCGTTCATCGGGCGCGGAAAATAATTGGCAGCGTGGAAAGTTCAAAGCCCAAACATTTTCAATCCGCGAATTTTTGTGAATGGACGCGAAACAAAAAACCCGCCGGAGAATTTTCCGACGGGCTTCTGGTTTAAAAATTTCAGATCAACTCTTCCAATCGAACGCGCCCTTTTTCTGCGCGTAGATGTAGCCGACGACGAGGATGCCCATGAACGAGAGCATGGAGCCGAGGATGAGATTGCGCGTGGCGGGGTCGGCCAGCATGGATTTGTAAACGACGGCCCACGGATACATGAACACGACTTCGATGTCGAAAAGGATGAAGAGCATCGCAACGAGATAAAATTTCACGGACATCCGCGCGTTGCCGTCGCCGATGGGTTTCATGCCGCACTCGTAGGCGGAATCTTTGGCGGCGTTTTTGCGACCGCGTTTGCCGAGCAGGGTGGAGGCAAAAATCATCCCGCCCGTGGCCGCAAGGGCGAGCGCGAAGAGCATCAGCACCGCGAGGTATTGGGAAAGTTGCGTGTCAACCATGCGCGCAGGTTATTTTTTTTTGTGCGGGCGCGCGAGAAATTATTTCTGGTGCAGTTGGGAGTTCCGCATTCATGCGGTCGGGGCGAGAACGTTCGTCGAACCGCCTAAAGGCGGAACTCCGAGCGAGAAATGTCAACGGCGACGTTTCCAGAAGTAGCGCAGCATTTTCGCAGCGGCGATTGCAAGGATGACGAACAAGATTTTTTTGCGGTCACGGTCGGACGGCGCGGGCGCGGGTGGAGTCGCGGCAGGCGGGGCAGGGCGGGGCGGCGGCACAGTGGCGGCGCGGGGCGTCACAGAAATGGGTTCGTTGGTGACGGCGTCGAAGGCGGCGGTGGCGAGGGGATTGGCGGCGTAGAAAACGTGTTGGCCGAGGACGCGCTTTTTTACCATGTCCAGCACGGTGAGGCCGACGCCGTATTGTCCTTCCGGCGCGAGTGCGGCGAGGCCGGGCGCGGCGAACGTGAGTGGGCGCGCAGCGGTCGCCGGGAAATCGAGGATGAAGGTGACGTGGTTTTCGACGCCGAGTTCGACGGCGGATTTTTGTGCGGGCAAATTTTCTTCGGCGACGGTGAGTTGGAAAAACTTTACGGCCTGCGCGGTGAGCGTGGGCGTCATCGCGGCAAACTCGGCAGGATAATTTATTTCATTCGTCGGCCAGCCGAGGCCGGCGAGTAGACGGGCGGCTTTATATTCCAGCACGGCGCGGACTTCAATGCGGTTGGGAAAAATGCTGGCGGTGGCGGTGATTTCGTAGGGGTCGTGCGCAAAGGAGGAATGAAGAATGAAGAATGAAGAATGAAGAATGATGAGGAAGAGCAGACGCGCGCTGGAGCGGCGCGCGGTTTTAGCTTCTTCATTCATCATTCTTAATTCCTCGCTCACGGCACGAGGAGGCGGAAGAATTTTTGCGGCGGGTCGGCGTAGACGGTGGCGTTGACGCTGGTCGTGCCGTCGAAGGCAAAATAATTCGTCGTGAGCGGCGTCCATTGCGCGACGGGCAGGGCGAGGTTGGTGGAGCCAATGAGGTAGTAGAGTGCTCCCGGAACGCCGCCGCCGTAGGTGAGCGCGAGGTTCACGCCGATGAGGTTCGCGCCGGTGAGCGCGGGCGTGGTGTTGGTGACGATGGTGATGGTGCCGGTGCTGGCGAGGGTGGTGCGATTCCACGTCAGGCCGGTGGTGAGTTGGGGCAGGTTAGCCTTGGTGAAATTGCCGGTGAGCGTGACGGCGTCGAGAATTTTGAAACTGTCGCCGAGCGCGGGCGTGCCTGCGAGGTTAGTGACGGTCAACGTGCCGCCAAGCGTGAGGGCGCGGAGGGTTTTGAGGACGTCGTTGGTCTTGGGCGTCTTGCTGATTTCGATGAACGTGGTGCTGCCGGAGGCGAGTGTGACGTTGTTGGTGAAAGTCAACAAGCCGATGCTCGCACCGGGGGAAATTTTTCCGCTCACGGTGGTGACGCCGCCAAGCGTGCCGTTGCCGCCAAGTGTGCCAGCGGCGGCGACGGTGACCGTGCCAGTCGCGGGGGCGAGGTTGCCGTGGACGAGCAACGTGCCAGCACTGATGGTGGTCGCGCCGGTGTAGGTGTTGGTCGCGCCGGAAATCGTCCAAGTGCCGGTTCCGACTTTGGTGATGGAATTGCCGGTAATGGAGCCGGCGTAAGTGGCGTCAGTATTTTTTCCGCCGACAGTCCACGCCGTGCCGCCCATGGTGGCGAGCGAACTGCCGGAAACTGCGCCGAGCGAAACCGCCGCGCCCGCCGTGATGTGATACGCAAAAATATGGTCGGCGAGGTTGACGCTGCAACTGCCGTAGCCGGAAGAATTGCCGATGCGGAAATCGCCGCCCGCGCTGTCCGTGCCGAGATTGAGTTGGCCGGTGAAGCCAGACCAATTGCCATCCAGTTCGCAGCGGACGTAATAGACATTGAAGTTCAACGTGCCGCCGCCGGTGAGCGAGCCGTAGAGATTGCAACGGTCGTCGCTGAAAATGGTGGCGGTGGTATTGGTCGGCACGACGAGGTTCCAGTTGCAAGTGTCGTAGCTGGCACTGTCGCTGAACATCGTAAGCGTGGCGTTGGAAATCGTGATGGTGGTATTACCGTTGCCGCTGGGACCGATGCCGAGGCCGTATTGGTTGGCGGTTCCGCCGCCGAGCGAGAGGTTGCCGCCGGTGATGAAGGTGGGGCCGGTGAAGGTATTGTTCACGCTGACGGCGAGCGAACCCGCGCCGAATTTTTGCAGCGCGCCCGCGCCGGTGATGACGCCGGCGATGGTGAGTTGGTCGGCGGCGTTGGTGACTTCGATGGTGTTCGTGCCGGCGTTGAGCGTGAGACCGCGGTCGGTGTAGGACTCACCGGCGACGCGCAGAGTGGGGCTGTTGTAGAAAATTAAATTCGTGGAACCCCCGGGCGGGTTGCCGAGCGGACTGGGAAAACCGATGGCATCCAGTTTGGAAACCACGAGTGTGCCGCCTGCCAAAATAGTTTTGCCGGTGAAGGCGTTGTTGGCCGCAGTGACGGTGAGCGTGCCGGAATTGGATTTGGTCAAGCCCGCCGTGCCGAGAATTCCGCCGCTGCCGGTGAGCGTGTAGTTGTTCGTGGTGTCCACGATGAGATTCGAGCAGACAAGGTCGCCGGACAACGTGGCGGTGGGATTGGCCGCGCCGGTGTTATCGAAACGCACGGTGTCGTTGGGCGCAAATTGGTCGGGCGCGATGCCGTTGAACCAGTTGCTGGAGGTGAGCAAATCCCAGACGTTCCCGTTTTGGCCGCCGCTCCAAGTGAGCGTGGCGGGTGCGCGGAAATTTTTAATCACGAGCGCGATTTGACCGGGCGGATTTGTGAGTGTGACGGGAATGCCGGTGAGTCCGGCTACGGTGAAGTTGCTCAAGCCGCCGCTGAACGTGCCGGAATAATTCACGAGCGGGTAGACGCTGCCGGGAGGCAAGGTCGAGTTGAGTTTGCGGATGACGAACTGGTTTGTGCCGGTGATGGTGAGATTGCCGTTGATGACGAGCAGGTCGTTGGTTTTGGTCGTGCCGCTCGCGTCGTCGGACAAATCGAAATCGTTCAAGGTGCGGCCGTTCAGCGTCACGTTGTTTGCGATGGTCAACGTGCCGGGTGAATTCGTGCCTTGGCCGGGCGACACGCCGGCGCCTTCGTTGAGCGCGACGGGCGCGCTGACGACGCCTGTGCCGCCGAGGCGGCCATCGAGCCAGATGCTACCGCGCACGGTGACGGGCGAGTTGGGTAGTGCGCCGTTGACGATGAGCGAGCCTTCGCCGACGAGCGTGGGGCCGGTGTAATTATTCGTGCCGTTCAAAAATAATTTCCCCGCGCCAGCCTTCGTGAGTTTCATCGCGCCGTCGAGCGAACCGTTGCTGCCGTCGAAGGTGTAATTGTTCGGCGAATGGACGCTGACCCAGCCGGGCGTGAGCGAGCCGATGAGCGCGACGTTGTTATTTGTGCCGGTGGCGTCGAAGAGAACAGTGTCGCCGGAGTTGTAAGTGGTGGGGGTGGTGTTGCTGATCCAGGAATTGTTGGTGAACCAATTCACGGAGGAGTAAGCCCAAGTGTTCGCGCCGTTGCCGCGCCAGACGAGGCGCGCGTCGGACACGGGCGGCGGCGGTGGCGGCGGCATTTGGTAGCCGAGAAAATAATCCACATAGCTCGCTTGGTAATAGCCTTTGAAGGTGCATTGGCAGCGGTATTGCGGATTTTGCATCAGGCAGTAGAGGCGGTTGGTGGCTTGAATTTTCGTCGTGTAGATGCGGAGCTGGGAGTAGTCGTTGGCCATGACCATGAATTCCTCGCGCCAGTCGCCAAGGATGTCGCCCCAGAACGCCGCGCGTCCGCCGTAGGCTTGGTGGTTGCCGCCGTCTTCGTTGTAGAGCGTATACATACGCCCGGAAGTTCCAGAAACCGGGTCGAACTTGTTGATGACTGGATTCAACGCTCCGCTGCCCGCGCCGTCCTCGAATTCGCGCAGCAAGTCAGCATCCCACCAAATGGCTTCGGGCGGCCAGACGTTGTTGGCGTAAAGTTGATTTCCCTTCGCGTCGAAAATTCCCGGTTGCGTGGAATACATTTCGCAGCCGCGCGAATTGGGTGTCAGATCCAGCGGCAGACCGCGCCCTACGTCCGTGATGCTGGGCGAATACCATTTTTTATAAAGCTGCCCACTGCTCACATCCTGCAATTCCGTCGCGAGCAAAGTCTGGTTGAGTTGCTGGATGGAATACATCTCCAAGCCCGGACGATCGGGGTCAATGTCGGTGATGTGGTAGCGGTCGCCGTGCGCGCACTCGGTGGAATAGAGCGTG
>JBJOPC010000361.1:0-2997 GCA_046050965.1 Verrucomicrobiota bacterium
CCGATTTTAAAAATGAGGACTGGCTGAACGGCTTGTGGAATTATTCGACGAATGGCGTCGAGACGAACAATTACCGTATCGTCGGCTACGCCATGACATTTCCCGGCGCAGGGCACATCAACGGCACAAATCAAAATCCCAAACTCAGCACGCTCGGCACCGCCAGCACCAACAGCACATTTTCCACCCGAGTGTTGTTGGCCGACTCCATCGTGAGCGAGGACGCGAACGATAATGTTGCTTTAAAACAGTTGTATCCCTACATCCTTCAGGTCGCTACTGGCGGCTTCAAACCCGGCGGCAATTGGAGCGGTCATCATTCCAGCCATCTCGACAAGAAAAACTTTCCCACCGGTGGCAACGAAGGAATGCTTGACGGTCACGTTGAATGGAAAAAATTCATGGGCAACCCCGGCTTCACTCCCCGCACTGACGGCAGCCCCACCTTCTGGTGGTGAGCCGCACGACAGCTTACCCGAAGTCTAATTTCTGCTTTTCACTTTCAGCTTTGGATTTTTCCACCTCCGCGCGCTAGGATGCCCGCGTGAATCTGCCGGAGCGCCTTTCCCAAAACCTCGCCACGCATAAACTGTTTCCACGCGGCGGAAAAATGCTCATCGCCGTCAGCGGCGGCGTGGATTCCATGGCGTTGCTCCACGCGCTCCACGCGCTCGCACCCGCCCACGGCTGGCAACTCGCCGTCGCGCACTTCAATCACCAGCTCCGTGGCCGCGCCAGCGACGGCGATGAAAAATTCGTCCGAACCACTGCAGAAAAACTTGGCCTGAAATTTTTCGCCAGTCGCGGTAACGTCACTGTCCACGCTGCGCGTAAAAAAATCTCCCTCGAGATGGCCGCGCGGGAATTGCGCCACGCGTTTCTCGCCCGCACCGCGCGTCGCGTCCGCGCCGCGCACATCGCCCTCGCGCACCACGCGGACGACCAAGTGGAATTGTTTTTCCTCCGCCTCCTGCGCGGCAGCGGTGGCGACGGCTTGGCCGGAATGAAATGGCTTTCGCCCTCGCCCGCCGACGCAAAAATTAAACTCGTGCGCCCGCTGCTCAACGTGAGCAAAGCCGAGTTGGAAACGTTCGTGCGCGAAAACAAAATCCGATTCCGCGAAGACGCCAGCAATCGCTCGCCCGATTTTTTACGCAACCGCGTCCGGCGCGAATTGCTCCCGCTGCTACGCGAACACTACCAGCCCGCGCTGGGCAAAACCATTTTGCGCGCCATGGAAATCATCGGCGCGGAAACCGAATTTGTGGCGGACTCCGCGGTGCGCGCGGGCAAAACTAGTTTTGCCAAGTCCGCCGTCGCGTTGCAGCGGCGACAGGTGCAACGGCAGTTGCTCGCGCTCGGCGTAGAGCCGAGCTTCGAGCTGATTGAGTGGCTGCGCGCACATCCCGGCCAAGCCGTCACGCTCGACGCGCGCCGCGCCGTGACCTGCGATGCTGCCGGTCGCGTGCGCCTGCAAGCCCACGCACCCGCCCGCGAGTTTTTGACTGAACGGCTTAACCTAAACTTGGCCGGACGCGCGGCAGGGAAGGCTATTTTCGCTGGACGAAAATTTTCCTGGGCGATGCAACCGCAGTTGAAATTCTCGCGCCCACAACTTACACGCGGCGTGGAATTTTTCGACGCAGACAAAGTTGGCGGGAAAATTATTTTGCGGCACTGGCGCGCGGGCGACCGCTTCCAACCCAGCAGCATGGCGTCGCCGGTGAAGTTGCAGGACTTGTTCGTGAATGCCAAAATCCCGGCGGCGCGGCGGCGCGCGCTGGTGGTCGCCACCACGGCGCGCGGGGAAATTTTCTGGGTTGAGGGATTGCGGATGAGCGAGCGTTTCAAGCTCACGCCCGCCACGCGCCGCAAGCTGCGCTGGCACTGGCGTTAAAAATCAGTCTCGCCAACGCGGGGCATTTTTCTGATTCTGTCGCCCGATTATTTATGTTCACTGGAACTTACACCGCCATCGTCACGCCATTCAAAAACGGCAAGCTCGACACCGCCGCCCTCGAACGCCTCGTCAAACAGCAGATCAAAGGCGGCGTGGATGGCATCGTCCCCGTCGGCACGACCGGCGAATCGCCCACCGTCACCACCGAAGAACACATCGAGATTATCAAACTCTCCGTGAAGTTCGCGGGCGGCAAAATCAAAATCCTCGCCGGCACGGGCGCGAACTCCACCGCCGAAGCGATTTTTCTCACGAAGGCCGCCGAGAAAGTCGGTGCGGATGGTTCGCTGCAAGTCGCACCGTATTACAACAAGCCCACGCAGGAAGGTTTGTTTCAACATTTCCACGCCATCGCGCGCGCGACGAAATTGCCCATCGTGCTCTACAGCATTCCGGGACGTTGCGGCATTGAGATCGGCGTGGACACCGTGAATCACCTCGTTCATGACAGCGTGAACATCGTCGGCATCAAGGAGGCGGGCGGCAATCCCGACCGCGTCTCGCAACTGCGCGCCGCGCTCGGCGAGAAGTTCACCATCATGTCAGGCGACGACTCGCTCACGCTGCCGTTCATGGCCGTCGGCGCGCAAGGCGTCATCAGCGTCGCGAGCAACGTCATCCCGCGCGAGGTCTCGCACATGGTCAAAGCCTATGCGCTGGGCAAAGTTGCCGTCGCGCTCAAGCTGCACCAGAAATTTTATCCGCTGTTCAAAGACCTGTTCATCGAGACGAACCCCGTCCCGGCGAAAGCCGCACTCGCGATGATGGGCATGATGGAGGAAGAATTCCGTCTGCCGCTCGTGCCGATGACGAGCGCGAACCGCGAGAAATTGCGGAAGACCCTGAAGTCCGTCGGCGTGTTGAAATAACCGCACCGCCGCCGCCTGCGAATGTTCTGGATTCTGGATTCCGACTCCTGAATTCTTTCCCCATGCGCCTCCTCAACAATCTATTCGAGAACAACCGCGAATGGTCCGCCGCCATCCGCGCGCAAGACCCGAGTTTTTTTGAGAAACTCGCTCACCAGCAATTTCCCG
>JBJOPC010000362.1:0-6870 GCA_046050965.1 Verrucomicrobiota bacterium
ACCCGCGTGGCAACTGCCGCGTCACTGGTGGCGCGTGGCGGAGTTGCCGGTGAACGCGCGCGGGAAAATTTCCCGCGCGGCGTGGCGCGAACGGTGGTGGCACTTGTCGCGTTGACCCAGCGGCACTTTTTTTTATTTGCCCGCTTGTCGGAGCGGTGCGGTTCACTTATTTTCTCGCCGCGCTGGCAGTTTCAAAGGCCGCTCGCGTGGCAGTTCGTTCGCATTTTTTTCAAAAACTCATTTATGAAAACCCTCCGCTCCTTCACGACTCATGCTTTGGCGTTCGCGCTCGTCACGCTCGGTAGTTTAGCGCCTACGGCCAAAGCCTTGGTATTACCCACGCTGTCCATCAACAGCGTATCCATCGCAGAAGGCAATGCGGGCACGACCAACCTCACGTTCACCGTCACGGCGAGTCCGGCGCCGCTTGGCACGATTACGTTCGACATCGCCACGGCGAACGGCACGGCCACGGCGGGCAGCGATTACGTCGCCAAGTCACTCACGGGGCAAATCATCAACGGCACGGGCGTGGCCAACGCTACTTATGGTTTCACGGTGACTATCAACGGCGACACGCTGATGGAGCGCGATGAAACCTTTTTTGTGAACCTCGCGAACGTGGTCGGTGCCACCGTTGCCACGAGTCAGGGCACGGGAACCATCAGCAACGACGACACCGTGGGCGTGTTCACGGCGACGTTGAACGGTGCGAATGAAAGTCCCGCGAATGCCTCGCCCGGTATCGGCAGCGCGACGGTGACCTACAACGCCACGGCGCATACGATGCGTGTGCAATCCACTTTCAGCGGACTCACTGGCACGGCGACGGCTAGCCACATCCACGGGCCGACGGCGGTCCCCGGAACTGGCACGTCAGGCGTGGCGACGATGACGCCGAGTTTCACCGGCTTTCCTCTGGGCGTGACGAGCGGCACTTACGACAGCACGTTCGACATGACGCTGGCGAGTAGCTTCAACGCGTCGTTCGTCACGGCTAACGGCAACACGGTGGCTGGCGCCGATACGGCGCTCCTCAACGCCATCATTGACGGCAAAGCCTATTTCAACATCCACTCTTCCACGTTCGGCGGCGGCGAAATTCGCGGCTTCTTCAGTGTCACCAACACGCCCGTAGCACCGGTGGCGACCCCAACGCCATCCTCGCAAACGGTGACGAATGGGATGAACACCGCGACCATTATTTTCACCAGCACCGTGGCTGGCACGACTTACACTTGGACGAACGACAACACGTCCATCGGCATCGGCGCCAGTGGTTCCGGTTCGGCGATTGCAAGTTTCACAGTGGCGAACACCGGAGCCTCGCCGGTGACGGCGCACTTCGGGGTGACGCCCACGGCCAATGGAGTGGTCGGAACAACGACGAATTTTACCATCACCGTGAATCCAACGATCAGCCCTGCCGATTTGGCCTTGACCATCACCAGCGCGATCACCGGCACGACCGCGCCCGCCAACTCCGTGGCCGTGGGCGACACCATTACTTACACCTACTTCCTAACGAACAACGGACCGAACGACGCTACCAACGCTACGGTCACGTTACCCATTCCGGCGAATTGCACGTTCGTCTCCGATGTGCAGACGTTGGGAGTGCCATTCACCGCCAGCACGACCGGCTCGCCGGTGACTTCGGTGGCTTTTGCAACGGGTAGTTTCGCTGCCAACACCAGCGCGACGTTCAAATTAGTCGTGCGCGTCAATCAAGGCGTAAGCAGCGGCGTGAGCATCACCGACAATGCCTCGGCTACGACCACGACGACCAATCCGGCGGGCAACGACACGCCGAGCAAAACGCTCACGACGGTCATTAACTCTGATGTAGCCATCACGATTACCGGTAGTCCCACTTCGCTGTTCGCAGGGACTGATATGACCAACACCATCACGGTGGTGAACAATGGGCCGACGGCGGCGACGGGAGTCATTTGGAATCTCACGTTACCGCCAGGAACCATCTATTTGGGTTTTAGTTCAACTGGTCTTTGGGTGAACTCGGTGAGCAACAGCGCGGTTGGGGCAACGCTGGCCAGCCTCGCCAGCGGCAGCAGCGGAACTTTCAGGCTGATAACTAGGGTGTCGACTAACGTCACGCCCGGCACGGTGATTACCAACCGCGTGACGGTCACCTCGACTTCATCAGATTCAACATCTGGAAATAATGCGGACAGCGCATTGGCGACCGTCATCCGGGCGGAAACTGTCAGTCTTGATGGAGCCACCGTCGTCACCGTGGCGGACTTCAGCTCGCCGACCATCGTGTCGGGAGCAGCCAGCAACACCATCGTCATCACCGGCGCAGTCAGCGCCAGCGACTTGGCGGATTCCGTGCAACTCGCGCTGCCGGTTGGTCAGGTTGTCAGCGGCATGAGCGTGGTCATCACTAACTACAGCGGCCCGGGGAACGGCAACGTGTCGCTCACCGGCACTAACGGCGGTGCTTTCGTCAACGCCAGTTTCAGCGGCAACGGCACACTCACGCCCACCGTTCCCTTTGCCCAGCCCAATCCTTTCCGCGTGAACATCAACGCTCCCATCTTCACCTCGTCCACGATTGATCCCATAAGCGGCACTTTGTTTACCAGCACCACTTACGGCTCGGCGAGCTACGTCATCACGCTCACCCTCGCACCCGCCTGCCCGACCATCACGTTAAGCCCGGCGAGTGCGCTCGCGGGCGGCGTGGCGGGCGTGAGTTACAGCCAGAACTTTTCGGCCAGCGGTGGTGTTACGAATTATGCATTCACGAATACCGCCGGGGCGTTGCCGAGCGGACTCGCCCTGTCCAGCAACGGTGCGCTTACCGGCATTCCGACGGCAACCGGCACATTCAACTTCACCGTCACCGCCACGGACGCGCATGGTTGCACGGGTAGCAGTGATTACGCACTGACCATCGCCTGCCCGACCATAACGTTGAGTCCGTCCGACCCGCTCGCAGGCGGCACGGCGGGCGTGAGTTACAGTCAGAGCATCACGGCCAGCGGCGGCACGGCGGCTTACATCTTCACGCTGACTGCGGGCAGCCTGCCGAGCGGCTTGACCTTGTCCACCAACGGCACAGTCGCCGGTATCCCGACGGCTACGGATGGGTTCAGCTTCACCGTGACGGCGACGGATGCGAACGGCTGCACGGGCAGCAGCAATTACTCAATGAGTGTGGGTTGCCCCGCCATCACGTTGAGTTCTAACTCGCTCGCGGGCGGCACGAACGGCGTGAGCTACGGTCAGAACATCACTGCGAGCGGCGGTAGTGCGCCTTACAATTATTCGCTCCTCGGCGGCTCACTGCCGGATGGCTTGACGTTGGCAACCAACGGCGTCCTTTCCGGCATCCCCACAAATTCAGGTGCGTTCAACTTCACGGTTTTGGCGACGGATGCCAACGGTTGCATCGCCACCCTCAATTACGCGCTGACCGTCATAACGCCCGGCCCGCAGCCCGTGCGCGTGAATATCATCGGCCCCGGCACGGTGCGTCCCGCTTCCGTGCTCGCGAGCAATCTCACGATTGGCCGCACTTACTCGCTGCTCGCGGTGTCCAACTCGCCCGCCGATTCCTTCTTCGGTTGGAGCAACCACCTCACGCACGCTACGAGCCTCGCGCCCGCTTACACGTTCACCATGTCCAATAACTTGGAACTCACCGCGCGCTTCGGCACGAATCCGTTCGTCGTGGCGGCGGGCAGTTACTACGGCTTGTTCTGCGAGACGAACGGCGTGGCGTTCCGCTCGGCGGGCTGGGTGCGGTTCATTGTCAACGCGCACCATCAGTTCAGCGGCCAACTCTGGGTGAACAACGACCACGCGTCGTTCAGCGGCAAGTTCGACGTGCTCGGCAACGGCTACGTCGCGCGCCCGGTCGTCACCGTGGGCGGCGCGACGCTCGGCTTGCAGTTCATGGTGAACTTCGACGACACCATCGGCGGCACTGTGAATCTTGGCACGAATTGGATTTCGTCGCTGCGCGCCAACCGCACCACGCCGGTCGCGAGTAATTTGTTCGTCGGCAGTTATAATTTCATCTGGCAGGTTCCGAGCTTCGTGCCGTCGTTCGACGCGACGGCGGCTCGCGAAATTATTGTTACCACGCCGCCCGGCTACAGTTTCAGTTCGCCGAAGATTTCCGGCTCCGGTGACGTGACGCCGAACGGTAACACCGTGTTCGCCGATGGTTTCTCCTCCACGCCGCGCCCGGCGACCGTGAGCAAAGACGGCGAGTGGCCGTTCTTTGCCACGTCTTCGCCCGAACCCGGTGGCGTGAATGATTTCCGTTCGCTCGGCTTTGGTTGGCTGCGCGTCGTCCCCGGCAGTCACACGCTCTCTACGGCCACGACCATCGCCGGTGACATGACGTGGGTGATGACACCCAACACACGGCATTACGCCGCTGGGTTCACCAGCACTAATCCGGTCACGGGTTGCCAGTTCACCGCGCCTACCAGGGGGCAATCCAGTGCCGCCACGCTCACCGTGAGCACGCTCGATTCGGCGGATCCGCTGCTCGGTTATCTGCGCACGTTCCCCGCGACGTTTATCAACTCCACGTTCAACGTCACCGCACCGGGCGCGAGCGTCCGCGCGAGCTACACCACCAGCAACGGGCGATTGAGCGGACGGTTCAGCTACAGCACGCCGGCGTCCGTGGATTATTTCTACCTGAATTTCCAAGGCGTGTATTTGCCGGACTATGATTTCATCGGCGGCATTTTCCAAAACCAAAACGGCGTCGGTCTCTTCCAAGCCGACGTGCCGAAGACCGAGAAATAACTCCGTCACGGACAATCAACTCCAACCCGGTTCCGCCACGCGGAACCGGGTTTTTTGTTGGAGTTCAAGCTTTGGCTTGTCCGGGCGCGCTGATGGAGCGAACGAGCTAGAGCTTGAACTCCGCACCACGCATTCCCGACTCCGTATTTTTCCCGTCCCCGCATTTTTTGCCGCAGATAATGGCGGACACGCCGGGCGTTCGTGCTATCTTCCGCGCGTCCCCGATTGCTATGAAGACCGCTAAATTATTTTTCGCCGCCGTGCTGTTGCTCACGCTTGTCTCCGGCGCGCTCGCGCAACGGCAGTTGGAAAAACTCGGGCGCGGCGTAGTCGTCGTCCGCACCGGCACGACGAGCGCCTACGTTGGCTGGCGGATGCTTGGCACGGACGCGGAAGATATTGGCTTCAATCTCTACCGCTCCGCCAACGGCGGCGCGGCGGTGAAACTCAATTCGTCCACGCTCACGAACAATTGCAATTGGTCCGACACCACCGGCGATTTCACCGTCACGAACTCCTACTTCGTCCGCCCCGTCACAAACGGCGTGGAGCAAACTTCCAGCGCGGCCTTCACGCTCCCGGCGAATTCCACCGTGCAACAATTTCTCAACATCCCGCTCACGCCGCCGCCCAGCGGCACGACGTGGGACGGTGTGCCGTTCGACCAAACCGCCAACGATTGTAGCACCGCCGACGTGGACGGGGACGGTGAATACGAAATCATTTTGAAATGGGATCCCACGAACTCGCACGACAACTCGCAGAGCGGTTTCACCGGCGACACTTTCCTCGACTGCTACAAACTCAACGGCACGCGCCTCTGGCGCATTGACCTCGGCCCGAACATCCGCAGCGGCGCGCACTACATGGACTTCATGGTTTTTGATTTTGATGGCGACGGTAAAGCGGAGTTGATGTGCCGCACCGCACCCGGTTCGATTGACGGCCAGGGCAACTACGTCGGTGGCGCAGCCAAGTGGCAAAACGCGAACGGCACTCGCCCCGCGTTCAACGACACCGACGATTATCGCTTCAATAATCCAAACGCCAACACTACCAACGGCTACATCATGCACGGTCCGGAGTTCATCACCGTCTTCAATGGACTCACCGGCGCAGAAATGGCCACGACCACTTTCTATCCCAAGCGCGACCCGGACAACAACGACGATAATCCCACCGCTTCCCGCATCAACACCATCTGGGGCGATAGCTACGGCAATCGGCTTGATCGTTTTCTCGCGGGCGTCGCGTATGTGGACGGCATTCGTCCGAGTGGGATTTTTTGTCGCGGCTACTACACGCGCGCCTACGTCACCGCGTGGGACTGGCGCAACGGCACGTTGACCAAACGATGGTCGTTCAACAGCGATCCCTCGAACTTGAATTACAAAGGCCAAGGCGCGCACAGCCTCTCCATCGGCGACGTGGACGGCGACGGCAAAGACGAAATCATCTACGGCGCGGCTTGCATTGACGACAACGGAACCGGCCTTTACACGACACTGCTCGGTCACGGCGACGCCGAACATTTTTCCGACATGGATCCGCTGCGTCCGGGTTTGGAAATCTGGTTCGTCCACGAATCACCTGCGAGCTACGGCCCGAACGGACTGGAAATGCACGACGCCAAAACCGGCGCGTTGCTCATCACCGTGGACGGCCAAAATGCCGATGTGGGGCGCGGCGTGGCGTATGACATTGACCCGCGTTATCGCGGCTACGAAATGTGGGGCGCGCGCGGCGGGTTGATGAGCGCGACGGGTGTGCAGATTTCCAGTTCGCATCCGAGCCAAGAAAATTTCTGCTGCTGGTGGGACGCCGATACGTTGCGCGAGACGCTCGACGGCACGACGATTTATAAATGGAACTGGCTGACCGCCGCGAACAATTCCATCCTCTCGCCCGCCGGGTTGGCCTCGAATAACTCGACGAAGTCCACGCCTTGTTTAAGCGCAGACATCCTCGGCGACTGGCGTGAAGAAGTCATCTGGCGCACGTCGGATAATCTCAACCTCCGCATCTACACCACGACCACGCTCGCCACGAATCGTTTCTACACGCTGATGCATGACC
>JBJOPC010000363.1:0-4513 GCA_046050965.1 Verrucomicrobiota bacterium
CCAGCGAAAGCGGCGGGACTGAACTGTTTTTCTATTCACGGTTGCGCGAGGAGCTTCGCACACAATTGAGGCGATCGCCGCGGACGCTGCGGTTTGTCGGGCTGCGTGGCTGCGTGAAGCAGATCGCTGGCGTGCGCCGTTGGAATATCCGCTGCCGCCGCCTTAACGACCAGATTGTTTCCTACCTACGTGAGTGTATGTGTGCCGAACCCGAGCAGGCGGGTTGTTTACTGGTTGTTGAGTAGCATGAGTAAAACCTTGTTTGAGAAAATCATCGCTCGGGAAATCCCCGGCCAAGTGGTTTATGAGGATGATTTGGTGGCTGCCTTTCGTGACATTACCCCCCAAGCTCCCACGCATGTTCTAATCGTCCCCAAAAAGCCGATTCCACGCATAGCCGAAGCCACGGCAGAAGACAGGTTGACATTGGGACACCTCCTGCTCAAGGCAGCCGAGGTGGCTGACAAGCTAGGTTTGAAACAGAGTGGTTACCGTCTGGTCGTTAACAATGGTGCGGAGGGGGGAGAAACTGTTCCTCACCTGCATTGCCACATTCTGGGCGGTCGGCAGATGAACTGGCCGCCGGGCTAATAAAAAATAAAACCGGGCTAGTCAATCAGGGGATGACCGACTAGCCCGGGGAATGTTCGATAGCACAACAGTGGGATTCCGTAGATTTCCGGCTGCAGCCTGTGCAAAAGCCGCGACCGAAATTTTGTGGGCGCTTCTCAAAGAACGATTATCTTCGCCCAAATTTTCTTCCACTGACGGCGCTATTAAACCATTGCTTTGCCTTCATGTCAAATATGTAGGGAAGGTATCAGTGTTGTTTCGTTTGGTTTAAGGTGTGATTATTTGAACTGCTCAACCCAAATACAGTTACGGGGTAGATGTGCTGGTGACGATTCTTCTGTTTACACTCGAAGCATCGCTGTTAACATCGCCCGACAAAGCAACCGTGCGAATGGCGAGGCGTTTTTTTAAAACAAGTGAGACAATTTTTCCACTGTTCATCTCTGAAAAATCCCGCTGTAATTCCGGCGGGCTTTTCTTCGGCACAGTAAAAGGAAGCTCTAAAAACGCTTGGTTTTATTGACCGCAACCGGCCTGTGAATAACGTGCGAATAAAAGTTAATATGTTGTCCTAGAATCAGCGGGATAGTTTTAATAAAAACATGGGGTGCTCAAGGGAATCAGCCGGTTTAGAAGTCCGGTGATTTGGTTTTGATTGGTTCTGGCAAGGTGGTTGGGTTGTAAACAGTTGAAAACAAGGTGTTTGATAAGACATTTGTTCAATTAGATTTCAGGTCGGTTCACAGTTTTTTGAATTTTAATCGCGGTCCATGAAACCGGTGGTAACAACAGGGATTATTTGGTTCGGTTACGAACAGGTTACCAACCTAGGTGAATAAAATGGCCGAAAATCAGCGGCAAACGGAAGAAAATGCAAATCTCATCGGACACAATTTGGGCTGCCGGAAAAGAAAAACTTCGCTCCATGTTGAGCGGAGACATTTATAACCTTTGGTTTGCGCCGTTGCGCATCCGGGAATTCCAAGGTGACACGCTCACTTTGGAAGTCGCCAACGAATTTTGTGAAGTGTGGCTCACGGAAAATTACTTGAGTCTTCTTCACGACATCCTCGCGCATGTTTCGGGACGAAAGATTCAGGTCAAATTTCAGGTTGCCACAACGGAAGCCATGAGGGGCAATTCTGGCGCTCGAACTGAGCAATCCGAACTCCCGAAGACGAAATCAAGCGAGACGCAGACCGATCGTTACACGGCTACCGAAGTTAACTTTAATCCCAAGAACACCTTTGAGTCTTTTGTCGTTGGCAACAACAACAACTTCGCCCACGGTGCTGCGCTGGCTGTCGCCCAATCGCCCGGCAAGGCCTACAACCCGCTCTTTCTTTACGGTGGGGTCGGGCTTGGTAAAACCCATTTGCTCCATGCCATCGGCCAGTATGTCGTCACTCACCGCAAGAGTGCCCGCGTGGCCTACCTCTCTTCGGAAAAATTCACCAACGAATTCATTTCCGCGATTCAAGAAAACCGCCTCGTCAAGTTCCGGAAAAAATACCGCCAGACCGACGTGCTCCTCATCGACGACATCCAGTTCCTCGCCGGCAAAGAGCGCATCCAGGAGGAATTTTTCCACACCTTCAACGCCTTGCACGAAGCCCACAAGCAGATTGTCCTGACCTGCGACCGTCCGGCCAACGAAATCCAAGGCCTAGAACAGCGCCTCGTCTCGCGCTTCGAATGGGGTCTTTCAACCGACCTCCAGCCGCCTGATGTCGAGACGCGTCTGGCCATCCTCCGCAAAAAAGCCAAGCTCATGGGCGTCGAAGTTCCTGACGACGTGATGAATTTTCTCGCGAACCGCATCCGCACAAACATCCGCCGCCTCGAAGGTGCGCTCATCCGCGTCGTCTCCTACGCCTCGCTCACTGGCAAAAAACTTTCCCTCGAAGTCGTCGAAGGACTCCTCCGCGAAGTCCTTCATGAGGAAGGCCGCTACACCATCAGCATTGAGGTCATCCAGAAAAAGGTCGCCGAGCACTACGACATCCGCCTTGCCGACATGACCAGCAAGCGCCGTCCCGAGAATATTGCCTTCCCGCGGCAGGTCGCCATGTATCTTTCCCGCCAGATGACCGAAAGCTCTCTCAACACCATCGGCGAAGCCTTTGGCGGGCGCGACCACGGCACGGTGCTTCATGCCTGCCGCCTCGTCAAAGACCGCATGGAAGTTGACGCCAACATCCGCCAGACCGTCGGCCTGCTCGAAAAGAAACTGATGCGCTGATGCGCTCTAGTCGTCCCTTTCAAAAGCCCGCAACCATGTTGCGGGTTTTTTCTTTGGACTTTGCACTTTGGACTTTAGACTCCGCCCGTGCCAGTGATTGAAGTCAACGGGCTGACCAAAGCCTTCCAATCCTACAACAAAATGCCCGGCTTCACCGGCGCGCTCAAGGGGCTTTTCCGCCGCGACTACGAGACCACGCTTGCGGCCAACAACGTCAGCTTCGCCATCGAACCCGGCGAACTCGTCGGATTCCTCGGCCCGAATGGCGCGGGCAAAACGACGACGCTTAAGATGCTCGCCGGTCTGCTCTATCCCACGAGCGGCACGGCCAAGGTGCTCGGCTACACGCCGTGGGAACGCCACGATGGCTATCGCCGCCAGTTCGCGCTGCTGCTCGGCCAGAAGAACCAGCTCTGGTGGGATTTGCCCGCGCGCGAATCGCTGGAGCTGAACGCCAAGATTTACGGCATCGCACCCGCGCAGTTCGAGCGCACCGTTGCCGAGATGACCGAGATGCTCGACTGCCGCGACAAGCTGAACGTCAGCGTCCGCGAACTTTCCCTCGGCGAGCGCATGAAGATGGAACTCATCGCCGCTCTGCTGCACGAGCCGAAGATTCTTTACCTCGACGAACCGACCATCGGCCTCGACGTCGTTTCGCAAAAGACCGTCCGCGAATTTCTCCGCCATCACAACTCGCAGCGCAAGACGACCATTCTGCTCACGAGCCACTACATGGCAGACATCCAGGCGTTGTGCAAACGCGTCATCATCATTGACCACGGCAAGATTTTCTTCGACGGCCAGTTGAGCGAAGTCCTCGACCGCTTTGCCGACTTCAAAGTCGTGACGATTCAAACAGAAGGTGGAAAAACTTTCTCCAACGAAGCTCTCGCCAAGTTCGGCGAAGTCACCGAGCAGATTGCCGGCAGCATCAAATTCAAAGTGAAGCGCGACCGCGTCATCCCCGTCTGCAAAGCATTGCTCGACGAACTGCCCGTGAGCGACATCGACATCCAGGAAGTCCCCATCGAAGACGTCATCCGCCAGATCTTCGCGCGTTAATCCAGCCCGCGCTCCGTAAGGTCATCTTCATCCAGGCCGAGGTAGTGGCCGAGTTCGTGGAGAAACGTCGTGTGGACTTCATCGCGGAACAACTCCGCGTCGCCCTCCGCCTGATCCCAGATGTTTTCGAGGAACAAAATGATTTGCGGCGGCAGCGGCATCGCACCGCTCTCCTCGTCCGCGAACTCCGCGCCCGTGAACAGCCCCAGCGTGTCCTCGTCAATGCCGTCCTCCTGCAAGCCATCATTCGGTTTGCGCTCAAAGGTCACCGGCAATTGCTCCGCGCGTTCGCGCAGCGGCTTGGGCAGTGCGGCGAGCGTCGCCTCCACCTCGGTCAGCGCGAGGGCGCGAATTTTTTTCCAGTCAAGTTTCATGGTGCAGACGCTCGGGGTGTGGCGGGTGTGGTGGTGATGGTTGTCGTCACAGGCGGTAAACCGTCTGCGCTCGCGGTGAGTTTTATTTCGCCGGCGGCGCGGGTGGATTGCACGATGATCTGCGCGAGGCCGTTGAACACGCTGCGACTCCACGACGGCGGCACGGGCGGTTGCTGGAACAGCAAGCTCACGCCGCTGTTTACGCCGCCGCTGCCTTCGCGGTTGAGGATGCCGATGGCGATGACGTTGTCGCCGACGT
>JBJOPC010000364.1:0-5066 GCA_046050965.1 Verrucomicrobiota bacterium
GTGCTACCGTGATGTGTTCCTCGGCAGGTTCGCAATTATTCGTCGGGTCAAAATCCACCCAGCCGTTGCCCGGAGAAAAAATGGAGAACCACGCGTGACTCGCGTCCGCCCCGACCAGCCGCGGCTTGCCTTCCGGCGGGCGCGTGCGCAAATAGCCGCTGACATAACGCGCGGGCAGACCGAGTGAGCGCAGACACGCGATGCCCAGATGCGCGAAGTCCTGGCAGACGCCGCGCCGCTTTTCCCAGACTTCTTCGAGCGGCGTGGCCACGGTCGTGGCTTTGGGGTCGAACTTAAAATCTTTGAAGATGCGCCGCGTCAAATCACGGGTGCCGACAATGAGCGGGGTGTCCTTCGCAAAACTTTCGCGGGCATAATCGAACAGCTCCATCGAAGCGCGGATTTGTGGCGAATCGAAAACGAACTGATACGGCTCGACCACTTCCGGAGAAACCGGGTCGCGGAACATCTCAGCCACGGATTCCCACGGCGCGGTGGCTTCGTGCTGCGCCACCGGCTTCGGCATCACCGTTACGCGGCTTTGGGTGACGATTTCCAATTCGCTGTGAATTTCCTGAATGGCAAAAAAGCAAAGCTGGTTGCCGAAATAATCCGTGCGCGCCTTGCGCAGCGTTGGTTCAGGAAAAATCTGGAGTGAAAAACTTTCGCGCGACTGCGTGGCTGTGACCAACGGTTCGAGCCGCGCGACGTGGTGCGACACGCTCACCGGCGCGGCGTATTCGTAAAGCGTGCGATGCGTGATGTGATAGTTCATGGCGTCTCCCCCCGGCCCGTGCGCGAAATCGCCGAGTGCGCGAAGTAGCTCGCGGCGATGGCATCGGACAATTGCGGCAACGCCTGCAACGTGTGCCGCAGCGTCGCCGCCAGCGTGGAGTTCTGCCAACCCGTCGCCGTGCCGACCAGTTCACGCGCGTCGGATTGTTCCAGCCGCGCGAGACAATCTGCCAAAACCATTTTGCCGGGACTCGCCGTGTCACCTTGTTCTTTTGGCAGCCGTTCAAAATGCTTCACGAGTTGTTTAATCTGGAACAAGACCGAGCGCGGATTCTTGTCGTCGAGCAAAACTAAATCGAACACCGCTGGCACGGTGGGCAGCAGATTGTAACGCGAACGGAACGTGATGCTGCTGTCCACGACTTCAAGGACAGCTTCGAGCAGGCTGGGATTTTCCGCGTCCGGTGAACGCAACGTCGCGTCGAGTAGCGTGCACAGATACATCGCGCGTTCGAGGCGCAAGCCCATGTCAAGAAAGCGCCACGCCTGCGCGCGCGTCATGTTCTCTCTCGCGAGACCTTGGAACGCCGCCAACCCCATCAGCGTCTGGTTCAACACGCCCACGGCATCGCCTGCGAGCATCACAAGGCTCGTTGTGGGCGTGGCGAGCCGGTCGTCAATCTGACTCAACACGCGCCACATATCGTTCGACGTGCGGTCGCGCACCAGCATCGCCAGTCGTTGCAACTGCTCCGCCGTCTGCCGCAAACTTCCCGGTCGCGCCGGGTCAAAAATTGCCGCGAGCAGTTCCGCCTCGAACACCTCGGCGTTCGCCCACAACTCCGGCTTTGCCGAAATCCCCGGCAACTGGCCTTGAATTTCCAACGTCCGCAACAGCGGCGCGAGCAGCGGACGCGCGCCGCCGGTGCGTTCGGGGTTGAACCGCAGCAACGCGCTTCGGAGCAGTCGTGACGTGGCGTCCGCGCGTTCCGAGTAGCGGCCGAGCCAGAAAAAATTGTCCGCGAGGCGCGACGGCAAATTGTTTCCCGTGCGCCGCAGCTCGACGCTCTGGCTGGTCGCGTGGAGCAGAGACAATTCCGCAACTGGCGTCGCGGAAGGAATCCAGGTGTCCTTGCTGCTGCCGCCGCGCTGCATGGAAATAAATTTTCCGTCGCTGTCCGGCGACACGCGCGCGAGGCCGCCGGGCATCACGCGATAACCGCCGTTGCCATCGGCCACGAGAAACACGCGCAGGCTCACGGGCGACGCGACAAGCGAATTTTTATTCCACGACGGCGCGGTGGAAAGTTCCACGCGCTCCTGCGCCACGAACAGATCGGGATCAAATTCGATGCGCCGCTTCAATTCGTCGCGCTCGACATCGGCGATTTTCAGATGCGTGCGGAACGCGGGCTTCACGACGAGCGTGTCGAGATTTTTGAGGACGTGTTCGCGCGCGGATTTTTGGCCGCACCACCACGTCGCGACGGACGGCAGTTTTAATTTTTCGCCGCGCAGGTGTTCGCACAGCTCCGGCAAAAACGCCATGAACGCGGGGCTTTGCACGAGGCCGCTGCCGAGCGCGTTGGCCATCACCACATTGCCCGCGCGCACGGCTTCGACGAGGCCGGGGACGCCGAGAATGGAATTATTGATCAGTTCGAGCGGAT
The DNA here is from genome assembly GCA_046050965.1 of Verrucomicrobiota bacterium. Taxonomy (GTDB): domain Bacteria; phylum Verrucomicrobiota; class Verrucomicrobiia; order Limisphaerales; family JAFMIX01; genus JAFMIX01. The sequence continues at coordinate 2,406 of JBJOPC010000364.1, forward strand.
CGCAAAAATCGTCGTCCACGCGGCGCAGAATCACATCTACGCGTTCGAGGCCGCTCAAGGTTTTTAGAAAAACGTAGTTGTCGCGCACGGTCAAATCCTGTCCTTCGACGAGCATGTAACCGAGGTAACGCGCAAGGTAGGCTTGCTCAAAATACGTTTCGTTGTGCGGGCCGGGCGTGAGCATCACGACGCGAGCGCGTTCGGCCTGGCGCGGCGCGAGTTGCGCGAGCGCGTTTTGGGCGGCGAGAAAAAATCCCGCGAGCCGGTGAACGTGATTGTCGCGGAACGGTTCGGGCAGGATGCGCGAGGTGACAAGGCGGTTGGCCAGCGCGTAGCCCGCGCCGGTCGGAATCTGTGTGCGGTCGGAGACGACCCACCAACGTCCATCGGGCGAGCGCGACAAATCGGCGGCGTAAAAATGCAGAAACGTGTCGCCGGGAACTTTGATGCCGTGACACGGACGCAAAAAATCCGGCTGGCCGAAAACCAGCGCGGGCGACAGCCACCGCGAACGAATCAAGTCCTGCGCGCCGTAGCAATCCGCGAGACGGGTGTTCAGCAACGTCGCGCGCTGGATGATACCCGTTTCGAGTTGCTGCCACTCTTCCGGCGCGATGACGAACGGAATCGAGTCGAGCTGCCACGGACGTTCCATGCCGCGCGGGTCACCATAGACATTGTAAGTGATGCCATGTTCGTGGACGAAGCGCTGGCACACATCGGCGCGGCGCTGCAATTCCGTCGCGCCAAAATGTTCCAGTTCACCGAGCAGCTTCGCGTAGTGCGGAAAAACTTCATCGTCCGCGCCGAGCAGTTCATCGAACGCGCCCGCACTGCGCTGGTAGCCGGAAAGCAATCCCGTGAGCTTTGCTTTTTTGGCGAAACTGGTGTCATCCGTTGTGGATTGGGATTGCGATTGGGTCATCGGCGGTCGGTCGCGGCGGCTTCGATTGTTGTCCGCGTCAGACATTACGCAAATCCAGCGTGAACGGAAAGTCAGCGTTGGGAATTTCCGGCGGCGGCGTGAACTTGCCCTGCTGGTGGCCGTGCCGGAAAAACCGCGCGAGCCGGCGCGACTCGGCTTCGTAGCTGTTCACCGGAAAAGTTTCCGAATTGCGGCCCCCCGGATGCGCGACGTGATAGGTGCAGCCGCCGAGCGAACGCTGATTCCAAGTGTCGTAAAGATCGAACCGCAACGGCGCGTGGACGCCGATGGTGGGCTGCAAACAGATCGGCGGCTGCCACGCGCGATAGCGGACGCCCGCCACGCCTTCGCCGTTTTTGCCGGTCGGATGCAGCGGCACGCGATGGCCGTTGCAGGTGATGGCAAAGCGGTCGCCGACGAGGCCTTTGGCTTTGACCTGCAACCGTTCGAGCGATGAATCCACATAGCGCACCGTGCCGCCGCCGCCCGGTTCTTCGCCGAGGACGTGCCACGGTTCGAGCGCGGTGCGGAGTTCGATCTGTAAATCGCGTTGCTCCAAATCGCCGATGCGCGGGAAACGAAATTCAAAATGCGGCGCGAACCATTCCGCCTGAAACGGATAACCGGCTTCGCGCAAATCGTTGATGACATCTTTGAAATCCGTTTCGCAAAAGTGCGGCAACATCCAGCGATCGTGAATGTCCGTGCCCCAGCGCACGAGGCCGTTGTTGTATGGCTCGCGCCAAAATTTCGAGACGAGACCGCGCAGCAGCAGATGTTGCGCGAGACTCATGCGCGCGTCCGGCGGCATTTCAAAAGCGCGCATCTCCACGAGGCCGAGCCGGCCAGTGCTGCTCTCGGGCGCAAATAATTTATCAATCGAAAATTCGGCGCGATGCGTGTTGCCGCTGGAATCAATGAGCAGGTTGCGGAACAAACGATCCACCAGCCACGGCGGCGTCTGGCCGAACGTGCCGATCTGCCGGTCCATCTCCTTGAACGCGACTTCGAGTTCGTAAAGCGAATCGTTGCGCGCTTCGTCCATGCGCGGTGCCTGGCTGGTCGGGCCGACAAACAGGCCGCTGAACATCCAGCTCAACGACGGATGATTCTGCCAATATGCGAGCAGCGAACGCAGCAAATCCGGCCGGCGCAGGACCGGCGAATCCTGCGGCGTCTCACCGCCGAGGATGATGTGGTTGCCGCCGCCCGTGCCGGTGTGTCGGCCGTCGAGCATGAATTTTTCCGTGCCGAGCCGCGTCTGCCGAGCCTCCTCGTAAAGCGTGGTCGTGCGCTCAACGAGTTCGTCCCACGATTTGCTCGGGTGCATGTTGACCTCAATCACGCCGGGATCGGGCGTGACGCCGAGCTTGTTGATGCGCGGATCGCGCGGCGGGGTTTCGCCTTCGATGACGACGGGCAAACCAGTTTCGTGCGCGGTGGTTTCAATGCCAGCGATGAGATCCAAATAATCTTCCGAGCGCTCCACCGGCGGCATGAAAACGTGCAAGCGTCCGTCGCGCGGCTCGACGCAGAGCGCGGTGCGAATGATCCACGGCGCGCTTTCGCCCGGCTCGGGTTTGCGATTCGGATCTTCGAGCTGTTGTGCGCGTTGACCCGGCCCGTAGCCGGATGGAGTCGGCGCGGGACGGCGGTCCACGATTTGTTGGCGATACGGAAATTCTTTGGCAGCGGCGGCAAATTTGGATCGGACGGGTCTTGCGTCCGCAGCCACG
>JBJOPC010000365.1:0-8172 GCA_046050965.1 Verrucomicrobiota bacterium
TGCCGGGAATGAGCGGCACGTTCACGCCGCGTTTCGTCAGCGCGTCGCGAAATTCAAAATAGTCGGCGTTGTCGAAGAAGAGTTGCGTGACGACGAAGTCCGCGCCGTGGGAAATTTTCTGTGCGAGATAATCCCAGTCCTGCTGTTTGCCCGCCGCGCAAGCAACATGGCCTTCGGGAAAGCCCGCGACGCCGATGGAAAAATCGCCTGTCTCGCGAATGAATTTCACCAGCTCCGAAGAATACTCAAAGCCGCCAGCGGTCACTTGAAACTCGCTGCCGGGCGGCGGGTCACCGCGCAGTGCCAAGATATTTTTGCAGCCGAGCGCACGGATTTTTTGCAAGAGTTCGCCAACTTGTGCGCGCGTGTGTCCGACGCAGGTCAAATGCGCGAGCGCGGTGAGGTGGTGCTGGCGTTGGATGGCGTCCACGATCATCAGCGTCTTGTCGCGGGTGCTGCCGCCGGCGCCGTAGGTCACGGAGCAGAAGTCAGGTCGGACGGCGAGCAGCGCGGGGATGGTTTTTTCCAGCAGGTTGCGGTCGCCTTCGTCGGTCTTGGGCGGAAAAAATTCAAAGGAGACGACCGGTTTTTTCGCGGCGCGTTTGGCGGACAAGATGTCGCGGATGAATTGCATGGGCGGGGAATATGCCCAAAGCGCGGGGGAATTCAACCGTGGGCTTGGCGCGGGCGAAATCCGGGCAGGAAAATGGGCCGACATGGAACCTGCACTGACCGATCGCTTACACCGCTCAAACATCCATGTCGACCCGCCGCTACCGTAGGCCTCAACTGCGGAAACGCAAGTGATGTTTTTAGAATATTTTTAAGCCGCGAAATGCGGCGGAGCAAACCGGGCGGAGCAAAGAAAACTTGCGCCAGTTCTGGCGATTCACGCCCTAGCCTAGGGCGATTTAACGCGGAAGAAACTGCGGGGCACGGCGACGTTGAAGAGGTTCGAGAAGGTCAGCCCGCCGCCGGGGCTTGCGAAATTCGTGCTCACGCTGACCCAGGCCACTAGGTCGGTCGAAGACTGCAACACCCACGGTTGGTTTGCCGCCGCCGCGCACGTGAACACTAAATTTGTCCCGCCCGAAAACTGCGAGCCGCTGAACTGCGGCGCGGGCAAGTTGGTGAACACCGCCGTCACCGTCGCGGCGTTCGTGGGCATGATGAAGGTCGTGGTGGTCGCGGCGGCGTTGCTCACGCCGCCAGTCCAGCCGGCGAAAAGTTTTCCGCTTGGCGCGGCGTTGGCGGTGAGGGCGACGATGCTGCCCGCGCCGAAATTACCGGCGCCCGTGCCGTTGCTTACGGTGAGCGTGTAAGAATTCGCGGCGTTCGTGCGCCACTGGCGGAGCAGTTGCCGCAGCGCGAGCGGCGCGTTCGTGGGCGCGGTGCGGCCAAGCTGGTCGCGGTCGTTGATGCCGTGGCAATTCGCGCACGTCCGCACTTCGCCGGGTTTGAACGAGAGCCAGTAACGCTCCTTCACCACGCTGTCGTTGTTGTTCGTGCCGGTGAGTTGCCACGTCACGGCGCGGTTGGCGGGGATGAACGTCGCTTGCGAACCGTCGCTGAAAATTTCCGTGCCGCCAGCGGGCGCGTTGGTTTTGCTGCTCGCGTAATTCACATTCGTCGTCGTGTGCATCGGCACGGCGAGAATGCGGCGACCGGGTTGGAGCGCGCCGTTCCAGCCGTTGCTGTAGCCGCGCAAATAATCGGCCTGAAAAAATTGCAGGTGCGTGATGTCGTAGATTTTTCCGCTGTTGGCGATGGAGTTCGCGCCGCCGGGGACGCGCAAATTATACGGCTGCTGTTTGTCCGCCGCGTCGCGGGCGGTGACGTTGCGGCTGATGCAGAGGGCGAGGTTGCGCTGCGCGAGGTCGGCTTGGAACGTGGGCAAGTCCACGTTCTCCTCGGCGAACACTTGTTGCTCGATGGCCGCCACGCCGGCCTGCGCGGGCGCGGGGATGTTTTTCACGCGCACTTCCACGGGCTGCAATTCCCAGAGCGTCGCGAGGTTCGTCACGAGCGTCGCGCCGTCCCAATAAATATTCGTGCTGGAAATTCCCGTGGTCAAAAATTGGTTCGTCGTCCATGTGCCGCCGCTGTTGGTGAGCGTCATCAGGCGGAACTGGTATTGCGAAACTGGCAGCGACGCCGTGCCGATGTTCGTGTCGAAACCGAACGTCGTGGAAGTGGTGGCGCGCGGCGTCCACGCGGCGAGGATTTTTCCGTCGGACATCGGCAGCGGATTGCGGTAGAGGCCGAGCGTGCCGGCGGTGGTGGGCGACGCGGTCTGGGGCGCGGTGATGGCGGTGACGATCATGTTCGTGGGGTTCACGCCCTGCCCGCCGGTGAGCGTGAGGATTTGCCCCGCGCTGTGCGAACCGCCGAAGATGGCGATGTCCGGCGCTTGCACGCCCCAGTAGAGACCGTTCGTGCGCGGGTCTTCGACGATTTGAAACAACGCGACGAGCGTGTTGGTGTTCGCCGAGTTGACGCCGGACGCGACGCGCTGCGTGAGGTTGGAGTAGGTGACGAGATTCGTGTCGGCGAGGAACGACTGGAACATTCCGTTGGTCTGAAATTCGTGTCGGCCAACGTGGTTGAGCACTTCTTCGTTGCCGCCGTTCGGGTCGAGCGCCCACGGGAGAAACAAATTAAAATCGTTGCCGCTCACGCCGAGCGCCGCCGTCGCGTTCGTGTCAAACTTGCGCGGTTCGGGAAATGTTTCGAGGATGTTCGTGTGCGTGGGCGAGTTGGCCGCTTCGGTGAAATAGTTGAACGCGCCGTTGGGACTCAAGCTGCCGTTGGTGCGGCCCAGCCGGTCGTCGGCGGCGAGCGGGTCTTGCGAGAGATGATCCCAGCGCGTGAGAATGAGCCGCCCAAAACTGTCCACGAACGGATTGAACGCGCCGCTGGGCGTGTGCTGCAACATTTTCAAATCGCCGGTCGCGGGGTCGAGGCTGTAAGTGCCGGTGACCGTCGGTTGGCCTTTGTATTCATCCAGCGCGGCGAACCCGGCGTAGGCGCGATCGCTCATAAAAATAATCCGGCTGTCCGTCGCGTAACACGGCGTGACGTTGTTGCAGTTCGTCGGCTGGTTTTGAACTTTCGTGATGGCGGGCGCGGCGCTGCTGGCGATAACGGCGTCGAGATTTGTGAGTTCGTAAAGCTGCCAGAAAAAACTCCGGGCGTCCGACGCGTTCGTCGGCGCGCCCACGACCATGCTGAACAAAACTTTTTTGCCGAGCCAATGAATCTGCGGGTCGCGCACGTCAATGCCCACGCCGTGCTGCACGCCGTTCGTGCCAAAGCCCGCGGTGCGCGTGAGATTCGCGAGCGCGCCGTTGGTTTTCATCAGCCACAAATCGCCGCCGCGAGCCGCGTGGGCGGTGTCCGCGAGCTGGTTGCCGAAGACGGTGACGACGGAGAGGAACGTGTTGGAGACGGTGCTGTTCAGCTCGCGCGGAATCGGCGGCTGGGTGACGAAGACGATGGGGTTCGTCAACGTGACAGCGTGGGCGCGTGCGGCAAGAAATAAAATGAGCAGCACGGAAAAAACATGTTCACAGTGCGACTTCGAAATTTTCATGCAACCAATCTAGCGTTGGCTGGGCAAGTTACCATACGCCATTCGGCGTATCAGCGCGGGCGCATGAGGCGGAAGAATTCATGATCATTCATTGGTAATGTCACGGTCTGGGCATTGGTGAAGTAGAGCGGCGCAGCAGGTGAGAGAATCCACGGGGCGGTGAGGCTGGTTTTGGTTTCGAGATAATAGTCGTCGAGTTCCAGCGGCCAACTGATGGCGACGTTCGTGGCATTTGCGGGCGAGATGGTGGCGCGCACGGCGACGGGCAGGACGGTCACGCGCACGGGCGCGCTCCATGTGCGAGCGCCCTTCGTGTCGAAGGCGCGGGCGGAGAACGCGTAGTTGCCCGCCGCGAGATTGGTGAGCGTCCAAGTGTAAGGCGCGGTGGTCAGGTTCGTAATAACGCCAGCAAAGTTGTTGGTGGAAAAATATACCTGCGTGATGCCGTCCGGGTCGCTCGCGCTGGCGGTGAGCGTGATGGCGGCGGGCGCGAGGAAAACTTTCCCATCCACCGGGCTGGTGAGGGCGACGAGCGACGGTGTGTTCGTCGAGAAATTTACATAAAGATTCACGAAGACCGGCGCAGAGGTGGTCATGCCGTCGTCGGCCATGAAAGCGAAGGCGTCAAGGCCGGTAAAATTATTGGTCGGCGAATACGTCATGTCCGGCGGTGTGCCGGTGAGCGCGCCGTGCGCGGGCGGCGTGACGATGGAAAAATTCAACGCGTCGCCGTCGGCATCGTGCGCGGTGAGCGTGAGGTTCGTCGGGGAATTTTGGAACAGCGTGGCGTTCTGCGGCAGCGCGACGGGCGGACGGTTGGTGACGAGCGGCGGCGTGGAGTCGAAGATGTAAATGCCCGGACCGAAGCCGAGATAAAAGGTGTTGCTCACGACGGTGAGACAGTTGCCCGCCGCGTGCGCGTTGCCGACGTTCGGCGAGACGGACGGCAAGCCGTCGTTGAATTGGCTCCAGTTTTTTCCGTCCAGCGCGCGATGCACACCGCCGAGATTGTTCGTGCCTTGGTTCATGAACGTGTAGGTCACGCCCGCCGAACGCGTCAGCACGAACGTCACGCCGTAGCCAGCGGGCAGGCCGTTCGTGGCGGCGAAGATGGAGTTGTCGCGCGGATTCCAGCCGATGAGTTTCACGCCACTCCAAATCGTTTGCGCGGGACTGGCGACGGGGAGCGAATTCGCGCAGAGAAAATTCCCGTAATGATCCTGTCCCGCCACGCGGCCATCACCGATGCGACCGAGTGGGTTGAGGGAGTTCGTGCTGGTGAAATTGGGATCGAGACTGCGCCACGTCACGCCGTTGTTCGTCGTGTGCAAGAAGCCGCCGGTCTCGGTGCCGATGACGACCTCGTTGTTCCAGCCCGCGCAGATAGTGAAAATCTCGCCGAATGTCCCCTGACTTGTGAACGGCATGGGAAAATAATTCGTCGGCACGCGCGCGTTGATGTCGAACGCGGTGAAATTTTTCCCGCCGTTCGTGCTGCGGTAGACGTAGGGATAAAACCCGGAGCAAGTCCACAGCGAGCCGTCGGGCGCGATGGAGAAGTTTCCCACGTTGCCGACGTAGGGATACGGATTATTCGTGATGCCGGACGCCTGCCAGAGATGGTTCGTCTCGTCCCACCAATAAAAAACCGGCAGCGTGTTGTTCGCGCCGCCGGGCGGGTTGAAGACGATACCATTGGTCACGAATTGCACCGGGCTGCCCGCAATGACGAACGTGCCTTGCGGCGTGGCGGCGATGGCGGAGACGGCGAGGCCATTGGTCTGCGTGTTCGCGTCCCACAACGGAAAACCGGTGAGCGGCAGCGGAGAAAAATTTCCATCGGCGAGCGCCGCGCGATAAACGCCGTCCATGTAAGTCGCGTAAAAAATATTCGTGCCGTCTGTGGCGAGTTTTGGCCCAGCGCCGCCGAGTTGGGCGTTGACCAACGTGACATCCGTCCAGTGCGACCAAGTGTCGGCGCGGGCGTTGCCAATGGCCAACGACGCGAGCAGACTTGACAGGATCCCCATCACTTGGCGGCGGCAATTCACGGCAATCAATTTAGCAGGATTGTCATCCGTTAGCCAGTTCACCGGGCGATTCATGCCGGGGACAATGCCCTGCCTACGCCATTCGGCCAATACGCCGTCCGGCGTATTGGCCGAACGCCAGCAATCGCCGACACTGGCTGCGTGAAAAATATTTTTTGCAGATGCCACACGCAGCAGCACCGGAGCGCGGAGCAATGCTTCGCGCGCCGCTGAATAATTGATTGCGAAACCGCCGACTGCATTGTGCAATGATTCCGATGCCAACAACTCCCAACCCGCAGGCCAAAGGCCGGTGGACGGCGCTCGCCGTTCTCCTGCTCGCGCTCGCGGCGACGGCGTTTGGCGCGTGGCGCGAACGCGAGCTGGCGAGGCGCGGCGCGGTCATCCGCTGGCAGGACAATTCCGCGCAGCTTTCGCCCATTCTCATGCCGCTGTTGAGCCAGCGGTTTGAAAATTTTCGCGACCAGGCGAAGTCCACGCTACGACGTGAAAATTTTTCCGAAACGTCGTGGCAAGATTTTCTCACCGCGACGGAATGGCAGGCGCGTTTTCCTGGCATGGTGGAAATCGGCTGGGCGGAATTTTCGGAAAGCAATTGCATCGTAAAATTTCTCGCCAGCCGGCAGCCATCGCCCACGCACGCACCCGGGTTTGATTTGAATAACGCCGCCGTCATCCGCGCAACGGTTCAAAAATGCGCCGACGTTGCTTACGGCGTTGGCTCAAAGGAAATTTCCCTCGGCGACGGCACGAACGCCCAGCGCGTTATCATCGGCTTCGTGCCGATTCCTAAACACGATATGCGCCCCGCTTCTGCGGCGGAGAATCGCGCGAACTTGAGCGGCTTCGTTTTCTTCGCGCTCGACCAGCAGAAGTATTTTGCCGCCGCACAACCGCAGTTCAAAAATCTCCCGTTTGATTTGCGTCTACTCGCCAGCGATGAAGTTGCGCCGCCGCGCACCGACACCGTGCGTCCGTTCAGCAACAGCGGCATGTCCGGCGAATGGCGCTTCGTCGCGACGATGAAAGCCGCGCCCACCCGCGCGTCCGCGCCGCAGTGGATTGTCGGCGGCGGCGGCAGCGCGTTGAGTCTGTTGCTGTATTTCCTGTTCGCCACGCAGGCGCGGCTGCGGTTCGCGGCGGAGTCGGCCAACAAAATCATTTTGGAACGCGAGGCGGAAATTCTCGCGCTCAACCGCGACCTCGAAGCAAAAGTTTCGCAACGCACGGCGGAACTCAACGTCGCGCTCGCGGAGGAAAAAGAATTGAACCGGCTGAAAGGAAATTTCATCTCGATGGTCACGCACGAAATTCGCACGCCGCTCGCGCTCATTCTCGGCTCGTCGGAAATTTTGTCGCGCTACCTCGACCGCCTCGCGCCGGAGAAGCGTGCGGAACATCTCCAGACGATTGATTCTTCGGTGCAGCGCATGAGCGGATTGCTCGAAGATGTTTTGCTCTTCAGCAAAGCTGAGGCGGGGCGGATGGAATTTAACCCCGCCGAACTCGACCTGAAAAAATTCTGCGCGACACTCACAGACGAACTGCTCTCCGCCACGAGCCGCCGCTGCCCGATTGAATTGGCCTGCGACATCGCCGAGCTGGCGCGCGCGGATGAAAAACTGTTGCGCCACGTTTTGTCGAACTTGATTTCCAATGCTGTGAAGTATTCGCCGCCGGGAACGACGGTGACATTTTCCGTCACGCGCGATGGCGGCGACGCCATTTTCATCGTGCAAGATCGCGGCATGGGCATTCCCGAAGACGACCGCAAGCGGCTGTTCACGCCGTTCTATCGCGGCAAAAACGTGGCGACCATCCAAGGCACGGGGCTCGGGCTCGTCATCGTAAAACTTTGCGCCGAGCGGCACGGCGGCAGCATCGAAGTGGACAGCGCGGAAAAAATCGGCACGACGGTGAGCGTGCGCCTGCCGCTGTTTTCCCCGGCGCACACGGAGTTTATTAAACTTATTTCACGGGGGGAAACCGCATGAAAAAAATTCTGATCATTGAAGACGAACCCGCGATGCGCTCCAATTTGCGCGACATCCTCGAACTGGAAAACTTCTCGCCGCTCACCGCCGCGAACGGGCGCGAGGGCATTGCCGTGGCGAAAGAAAAATTGCCGGACCTGATTCTCTGCGACGTGATGATGCCGGAACTGGACGGCCACGCCGTCCTCGCCGCGCTGCGTGCCGATGCGCGCACGGCGAAAATTCCGTTCATCTTCCTCACCGCTAAAGGCGAGCACGCCGACATCCGCACCGGCATGAACTTGGGCGCGGACGATTACCTCGTGAAGCCCACGAAGGTGGATGATTTGCTGGAAGCCATCGCCGCGCGCCTCGAACGCGCGCAACAACGCAACGGATTCTCGGCTGATTTTTCTTCGGCGACGCCGCTGGAAAAACTCGGCCTCTCGCCGCGCGAGGCGGAAATTCTGCTCTGGGTCGCGCAGGGGAAATCGAATTACGAAACCAGCGTCATCCTCAACATCAGCGCGGCCACGGTGAAGAAGCATTTGGAAAA
>JBJOPC010000366.1:0-2594 GCA_046050965.1 Verrucomicrobiota bacterium
AGAAATGTGCAATACACGAGCGTCAATACCATCGTCGGCAGCGGGTTCATCATGTCACCGAACGCCAGCCAGCAGCCGAGGAACGCCAGCCCCGTCAGCAACTCCACCAAAAAATAACGCGGCGAGATGGGCGCGGAGCAATTTTTGCATTTGCCGCGCAGCATCAGCCACGTGAGCAGCGGGATATTCAGCCACCACGGGATGGAATACTTGCAATACGGGCAGTGCGACGGCGGCGACACGACGCTCTCGCCGAGCGGCATGCGATGGATGACGACATTGAGAAAACTCCCGACGATTGTGCCGAAGAAAAAGAATGTGACCGACCAGAAATGAAACGGCACTCCCGCCCAGTTGTCCGGGTTGATGATGGTGTTAGCGCCCATAGATATTTTGCTCCAGCGCGCGGCGCATCGCGGGCACAGGCGCACGCTTGCCGCTCCAAATCTCCAGCGCCGCCGCGCCTTGATGCAGCAACATGCCGAGGCCGTTCGTGGTCTTGCAACCGGCGCGCTTCGCCGCCTTCAAAAGTTTTGTCTCCGCCGGGCGGTAAATCATGTCGTAAACCGCACGCGCCTGTTTGAGTGAAAATTGTTTCTCATCCAGCGGCGAGGCGTCTCCGGGTTTCAGTCCAAGCGATGTGGCGTTGAGCAACAGGTCAACCTTGCCGGACGGGTAGCCGACGGAAACTTTCACGCGAGGAAACCTGCGGCGGATTTCGCGCGCGACGGCGGCGGCTTTGGACTTCGTGCGGTTGACGAGGAAAAGTTCCGCCATGTTTTCGGAAGCGAGCTTCAACGCCGCAGTGCGCCCTGCCCCGCCCGCGCCGAGCAGCAGCACTTTCGCGCCGCGCAACTTCACTCCGAGGTCTTCTCGCAGCGAGCGAGTGATGGCGTCGGCATCGGTGTTGTGGCCGAGGGTAATGATTTTGTTCCTGCGCGAGATGAACTGGATGGTGTTGACCGCGCCCCAGGTTTTTGCGGACGCGGAAAGTTCATCCACCATTTTCACGGCGAGCAGTTTGTGCGGCACGGTGAGGTTGAGGCCGATGAAGTTCTTCGCTTTCGCTCCGGCGATGGCTTCGCGCAAGTTGTCCGGGTGAACATCGAACGCGAGGTAGCGCCAGTTCAGTTTCAATTTTGCGATGCCCGCGTTCTGCATGGCGGGCGAGGCGGAGTGCCGGATGGGATGGCCGAGCACGGCGCAGTAGCGCGTGGCGGCATCGAGCGGCGGATGTTTTGGCACTGGCACGCGGAGGTTATAGGCGAAGCGTGCGGAAAGTTCAATGCGCGTGTAGCGGCAACAAAGAAAACGGGCGCGGCTTTTGGCCGCGCCCGTTTCAGTTCCCCAAACCAATGATTATTTCTTGGCCTTCTTGCCGCCGGTCGGGACGGTGGCAATCGTCTGCAAGATGCGGCTCGCAATCTTGTAGGGGTCGCCCTGCGAATTCGGACGGCGGTCTTCGAGGTAGCCTTTGTAGCCGTTGTTCGCAAAGCTGTGCGGCACGCGCACGGACGCGCCACGGTTGGCGATGCCGTAGTTGAACTTGTCAATGGACTGTGTCTCGTGCAGGCCGGTCAAGCGCAGGTGGTTGTCCGGGCCGTAAACGGCGATGTGTTCGTTCTTGTATTTGTCGAACGCAGCCATGAGCGCTTCGAAATATTCCTTGCCGCCGACTTCGCGCATGTGAGTGGTGGAGAAGTTCGAGTGCATGCCCGAGCCGTTCCAATCCACGTCTTTGCCGAGCGGCTTGCAATGCCATTCCACATCCACGCCGTATTTTTCGCAGAGGCGCATGAGGAGGTAGCGCGCCATCCACATCTGGTCGGCGGCGTGCTTCGAGCCTTTGCCGAAGATCTGGAATTCCCACTGACCCTTCGCCACTTCGGCGTTGATGCCTTCGTGGTTGATGCCAGCGTCGAGGCAGAGGTCGAGGTGCGTATCCACGATTTCACGGGCGATGCAGCCGACGTTCTTGTAGCCGACGCCGGTGTAGTATTCGCCTTGCGGATACGGGAAACCGGTCTCTGGAAAGCCGAGCGGCTTGCCGTTCTTGTAGAGAAAATATTCCTGCTCGAAACCAAACCACGCGCCGGGGTCGTCGAGGATGGTCGCGCGCGAGTTGCTCGGATGCGGCGTCTTGCCGTCCGGCATCATGACTTCGCACATCACGAGCACGCCGTTTTTCTTCGTCGTGTCGGGATAGACGGCGACGGGCTTGAGCATGCAGTCGGACGTGCGGCCTTCGGCCTGGCGCGTCGAGCTGCCGTCAAAGCCCCACATCGGAAGCTGTTCGAGTTTGGGGAAGCTGGCAAACTCCTTGACTTGAGTTTTGCCGCGGATGTTGGCGACGGGTTCGTAACCGTCGAGCCAGAGGTATTCTAATTTGTATTTTGCCATGTTGAGTGCGTGATGTTTTGTTGCGGTGTAACCAACGATCCAATCCAAACGCGCGGGGGCTTTTCGGCGGACCAGTGTGAAATTTTTTAGCAGGGCGGATGCCACACCGCAAGATTATTGCGCGGGAACGGCGGGGAAAATGATTTTAACCGCGTCTGCCAACGGTTTTCGCACCAAGGATGTTATTCACAAAC
>JBJOPC010000367.1:0-3061 GCA_046050965.1 Verrucomicrobiota bacterium
TCGGTGCGCTCGCAGTCCTCGGTTGGTTCGCATGGCCGGGGTTCGCCGCCGAAACGCTCCGCCCCGCCGCGTGGGCGCAGCCGGTGAACGTCCCCGGCGTCGCCAATTGTTACCGCGTCACTACCAACTTGTATCGCGGCGCGCAGCCCACGGCGGCGGGCATGAAGCAACTGCAAGCACTCGGCATCAAGTCCATCATCAACCTCCGCACGTTTCACTCGGACGCCAAAAAACTGCGCGGCTCCGACCTCGCCAGCTTGCAACTCCGCACTGAACCGTGGCACGCGGAACTGGAAGACAGCATCGCGTTCCTGCGTTTTATGAGCGACACCAACCACCTGCCCGCCTTCGTGCATTGCCAACGCGGCGCGGACCGCACCGGCACGGAGTGCGCCCTGTATCGCGTGGTCGTCTGCGGCTGGAAAAAAGAAGCTGCCCTCGCGGAACTGCGCGACGGTGGTTTCCATTTTGCGCCCGCGTGGAAAAACCTGCCGCCATTCATCCAGCAAGCCGACGTGGAAAAAATCCGCCAACTCGTCGCACAACCAACCTCGCGCCCGTAGCGCGCGCAACTCGTCGGCTCGGCGTTCCGCCCTGAAGCGATTCAGCGGCGTCACCCAGCCGAACCGCCTCAAGGCAGAACTCCGAAGGCAGGACAACCGCTCTTGCCCGCAGCGCAAGCTTGACGGTTCGCGTTCCGTCGTTACCTTCTCCGGCTCGCTGAACGCGAAAAACCAAAGGCTTTATTGTGAATGTCACCGTCGAAAATCTCGCTCCCTGCAAAAAATTAATCCGCATCGAACTCCCCGCCACTGCCGTGGACGAGGCGTTTGAAGCCATGACCAAAAACTACCTGAAGCAGGCCGCCCTGCCCGGCTTTCGCCCCGGCAAAGCGCCGCGCGAAATGGTCCTCAAAAAATACGGCGCGGACATCAGCGACGAGGTCAAAAAGAAATTGCTGCCGGACGCCTATCACAACGCCATCAAGGAGCAGAAGATTGATGTCGTCGGCTATCCCGACATCGAAGAAATCCAGTTCGGTCGCGGCCAGTCGTTGCAGTTCGCCGCCACGGTGGAAACCGCACCGGAGATTGAATTGCCGGACTACAAAGGTTTGCCCGCCAAGCGCGAGCAACTCACCGTGACCGACGAAGACGTGACCAAAGCGTTAACCATGCTGCGCGAACGTCAGACGGATTTCAAAGTCGTCGCGCGCGCCACGACCAAGGCGGACGTGACCGTCGTGAATTATTCCGGCACGGCGGAAGGCAAGCCGCTCACCGATTTCGCGCCCACCGCGCGCGGCCTCACGACCAAGCAGGGTTACTGGGTCAACATGGACGGCACGGGTTTCATCCCCGGTTTCGCGGATCAATTGCTCGGCGCGCAAGCGGGCGACAAACGCACCGTCACCGTCAGCTTCGAGGACAACCTCGTGCAAAAAGAACTCGTCGGCAAAACCGGCGTCTACGAAGTGGAAGTCGTGGAAGTGCGCGAGAAAGTTTTGCCGGAACTCAACGATGCGTTCGCTAAAACGCTCGGCGCAGAAAATCTGGACAAGCTCCAAACCGGCGTCCGCACCGACCTCGAGAACGAATTGAATTCCAAAAATACGCGCTCCGTCCGCAACCAAATCGTCGAAGCGTTGCTCGCCAAAGCGAAGTTTGATTTGCCCGAAGCCATCGTCGCCAACGAGACGCGCAGTGTCGTCTACGACATCGTGCGCGAGAATCAGCAGCGCGGCGTGACGCCCGAAATCATCGAGAAGGAAAAGGAAAAGATTTACAGCAGCGCGGCAGATGGCGCGAAGAACCGCGTGAAGGCGTCGTTCTTGTTCAACAAGATTGCCGAGAAAGAAAGCATCCAAGTCACGCAAGACGAACTGCTCAACCGCATCAGCCACCTCGCGCAGATGTCGCAGACCACGCCCGACAAGCTCATCAAAGATTTGCAGAAGCGCAATGGCATCAACCAGCTCGCCGAGCAAATCCGCAACGAGAAGGTCGTGGATTTTCTGCAGCAACACGCCGCGCTCGAAGACGCCAAGCCCGTTGCTGCGTAAACAATCGCGCGCCGAAAAATTATGGAAGTTCAAGTTGCCGTCCTGTGTGATGCCGCCACCGACAGTCACGGCAAGCTGAACTTGCTCGGCGCGTTCGACACCATCAACGCCGCCGAACTGCCCGTCACGCATCCGTTCTGCACCGTGGCGCTGCGGCTCGCATTCACCAACGCGGAGGAAGGCGATCATCGGCTCGCGTTGCATTTCGTGGACGACGACGGGCATCCCGTGATGGACAGCATCGAAGTGCCCGTCCACATCGCGCTGCCGGACGAAGCCCATTTCATCACCTGCAATTTTATCTTCAACATTCAGCAGTTGAAGTTTGAAGCGCCGGGTTTTTACTCCATTGACTTGAGCCTCGACGGAAAACTTTCCGGCAGCATCCCGCTCAACGTGCGTCATACCCCGCCCGCCCCGCCCGTGGAGGCGTGAGCCGGAGTGTGCCCGTCCTCGGGCACTGCAACGCGGCAAGTCCTGCGGCTGGGAAATTACCCACATCTCGGCGAGTTCCACCTTGCAGCGACCGAGGACGGTCGCACTCCATTTTCAACTTTGGACTTTAGACTTTGCACATGGGACTTTAGTTTGTCCGCATGGCAGCTGCTGAAATCGACATCAAATATACCGCGCACCTCGCGCGGCTCGCGCTCATGCCCGACGAAGAAAAAAAACTCGGCGCGCAACTCGGCCAAATCCTCGGCTACGTCGAGAAGCTCAAGCAAGTGGACGTGACCGGCATCGAGCCCACCGCCCACGCCGTGCCGATGGTCAACATCACCCGCGCCGACGAAATCCGCCCTTCGCTCCCACACGAAGACGTGCTGCGCAATGCGCCCAAGCAGGCCAACGGCCTCTTCATCGTGCCGAAAGTTGTGGAATGAACCCATTTTTCTCACGCAAAGCCGCCAAGCTCGCAAAGAAGTTTTTCTCTCTGCGCCTTTGCGCCTTTGCGTGAGACAGTTTTTCATGCTGAACCAACTCACCATTTCCGAACTC
>JBJOPC010000368.1:0-4036 GCA_046050965.1 Verrucomicrobiota bacterium
CATTGCGGCGGGCGTTATCGGGGCGGTGATCGCCGGCGGCGGCGCAGGGGATTATAATGGGTCTGCCTATACCAACAGCATTGGGGCGGGGGCAAACTTTGCCAGCATCGGTGGCGGCTATTTCAACACGATTCAGACCAACGCCTACGATTCCACTATCGGCGGCGGCTATAGAAACACGATTCAGACCAACGCCTATGAATCCACCATCGGCGGCGGCTATGTCAACACGGTTCAGACCAACGCCCGCTACTCCACCATTGGCGGAGGCTATGGCAACACGGTTCAACCCAACGCTTACGCCTCCACCATTGGCGGCGGTGAAGGCAACACGGTTCAACCCGACGCTGACTACTCCGCCATCGGCGGCGGCTATCAAAACACGATTCAGACCAACGCCAACTACTCCACCATCGGCGGCGGCTATATCAACACGGTTCAGGCCAATGCCGACTCCTCCACCATCGGCGGTGGCAGGGGCAACATTATTCAGACCACCGCCTACTACTCCACGATTGGCGGCGGCTATTACAACATCATCCGCACCAACAGTCTGAACGCAGCCATCCCCGGCGGTTACTTGAATGCCGCCACCAACAATTCATTCGCCGCCGGCCATCAGGCCAAGGCCAATCACGAAGGTTCGTTTGTCTGGGCCGACTCGCACGATTCTTCAGACTTCACGTCCACCGCGAACTACCAGTTCCTCATTCGCGCGGCGGGCGGTGTGGGCATCAACACCAACGCCCCCGCCGCCACGCTCGACGTGAACGGCTCGTTGCGCGTCGGCTTCGGCACGACCATCTTCAAAAATTTGCAGGGCGGCCTCGCGCAGATGTCCGGCGGCTCGACGACAGCCAAGACTAATTTCACCTTCACCTTCCCAAAGCCGTTCAGCAACGTGCCCAACGTCATCCTCTCCGCACGCAGCGGCAACTCCGTGCCGGTGGACGATACCTTTGCGGTGACGGCACGTGTGGTGACGACCACGAATTGCACTGTGAACCTCGTGCGGGTGGACACTTCCGCCGGGTGGAGTCAATCCGTCATCGTCAACTGGCTGGGATGGGAATAAAAACAACAAACGCACCTGACGCTTATGAAACCGAATTCAAAAAAACATTTTGCCCGCGCGCTGCTGCTGGCGGCATTCAGCTTTCAATGTTCGACGTTTGCCCAAAGCTACTCGATTGACTGGAGCACGATTGACGGCGGCGGCGGGACGAGCACGGGCGGCGTGTATTCTGTAAGCGGAACCATCGGCCAACCGGACGCGGGCAAGATGAGCGGCGGGAATTACACCGTGGACGGCGGGTTCTGGGGTATCGTCGCGGCGGTGCAAACGCCCGGCGCGCCATTGCTCTCTGTGAGCCGTTCCAACAACGTCGTCACCGTGCAATGGCAGCAAGTCGCGGGCTGGAATCTGATTCAGAATACCAACGTCGCCACACCCGTCGCGAGTTGGAGCGCGAGCAGCGCACCGATTGCGAGCAATGGCACGAACTACCTGAACCTCACCAACCCAGCAGGCAAGCTCTACTTCCGCTTGAAGAATCCGTAGGCGCGGTAGGGCGACGCTGCTGCGTCGCCTCCCCGCCCGGCAACCCAGCAGGTTTGCCCTACCAACACGAAGGGTTGCGACGAAATTATTTCCGTCCGCCGCGCGTTGCCGCTACGCTTGCCCGCAACGCTCGTGAAAAACATCGTTTATTTCGACCTCGAAACCCAACGTTCTGCCGATGAAGTCGGCGGCTGGGGCAACATTTCCAAGATGGGCATGAGCATCGGCGTGACCTACAGCACCGCGCGCGGCGGCTACACCATCTACGGCGAGAAACAAATCAACGAACTCATCACCGAACTGCAACGCGCCGACCTCGTCGTAGGTTTCAACAATTTGCGCTTCGACTACGAAGTCTTGCACGGCTACACGCCCTTTGATCTCACGCAACTTCCCACGCTCGATATGCTCGTGGAATTACAGGCCACGCTCGGCCATCGGCTCTCGCTGGACTCCATCGCTACCGCCACATTCGGCGTGGAGAAAACCGCCGAAGGTCTGCAAGCCATCGAGTGGTTCAAGCAAGGCAAGCTCGCCGAGATTGCCGAATACTGCTGCTACGACGTGAAGATCACCAAGCTCGTCCACGAATACGGCGCGCAAAATAAACAACTCCACTTCGCCAACAAGTTCGGTAAGAAACTCACCGTGCCGGTGAAGTGGTGATGTTCCTCGCGCCTGAAAGTTTTGTCGGCTTCGACGCGGCGGCCGCAGCGCGTTACCTAAAAAAATTCGACGCCGCCACCCGCGCGCGCGGCGAAGCGTATTGGCACAACGGCGCAGTGGAATCCATGGTTTGCTTGGAGCCGGGCGTGGAATTCGAAGCGGTGGTCAACGGCACGCGGGCGTATCAGGTGGCCATTGATTTTGGCATCGAGGAGAAGGCGTGGTTTGGTAATTGCAGTTGTCCGATGGAACGCGATTGCAAGCACGTCTTCGCCGCGTTGCAGCAGTTGCTCATGGAAAATTCTCACGCGCGCGTCGCCGCGTTGAGTGCTTCGACTGGGAAAAAATCCGACTGGGCCAAGCCCGTCACGCGTGAGCCCACGTTCGCCGAAATCGTCCAAGAAAAAATCCAGCGCCAACTCGCGCCGGACGAAAAAAAATATCTCGCAGGCGTCCACCAACTTTTCCAACTCGCGCGCGAAAGTCGCTTGCACTACGCGAGCGAACTGTTCGTGCTGAACGTGCCGCCCAGCGCGAGTCCGTTCGAGCGACTCAACCTCATGCCCCGCGCGCCGCGCGACGAAGCGGAGTTTTGGAATTACCTCGCGCGCCATCTGGTGGACAAGGCGGGCGTGGCGTTTCCGGATTTTCTCCAACCCGTCACCGACCTCGACGCCGTGCGCGCCGAACTGCGCGGTCGCGAACGCCAGCAAGCCGTCGAGCATTGGAAAAAAACTTTGGGCTACTTGGACAATCCCGAATTCGGCGGCGCCGCCACGCCCGCGCCCAGCGAACCCGTGGAACTGCGGCTGCGGTTTGCTCCCAAATTTGCTGCGCTCGAATGGCGCGCGAAAGCGAATCTGGACTGGCGCGAAATCCCGTCCAGCAAAGCGCGCGACTTCGACGCCCGCCACGCCGCGCAACTTTCCGCCGAAGCCGCGTTGTTGTGGACGCCGTATTTTCAACGGGTGCTTGCGATTGGCAACGCGCCGCTCACCTACGCGAGCGGATGGTCGCATGACCAAATTGCGCGCTGGTTGCGGCAACCCGCGTTGCGCCCGCTGCTCGTGGACGCCAACGGCGACGCGCTGGTTTTTCACGACGAACCGTTGCGCTGGCAAGTGACCGAGCCGACGAACGCCGACGGCGATTACCGGTTCGCGCTGCAACGCGCCGACGGCGGCGCGCTGCCAACCGTGTGGCTGCACACGAACCAAGCCCCGATGTTTTACCTCACGGACTGCGGCGTTTTTCGCGGGCCGCCGTGCGAGCCGCATTTGCTCGCGCTGCAAACGGCCACGGTTATTCCCGCTGCCGCGTTCGAGAGCGCGGGCGGGCTGCGGCTGTTGAACCGCTTGCAACTCGAACCGCCGCCGCGCCTCGCCGCGCGCGTGCGCACCATCAAATTATTGCCGCACCTGCGCGCCGAAATCGCGGAATCGTGGGCGGGTTCGAGCACGGAGTATTGCTACCTCGACGCGCTCGGCGTGTCCGATGACGCGGAAATTGTCGAGCGTTGGAACGGCTCCGCATGGGTGACGGACGATGAGGCTTCGACGCAAACCAAAAAGCGTGCGCGCGCGTTGACGCGCATCGAGCGCGCAGCCTTGGCGACGTTGCCACCGCTGCTGGAGGCGTCGGGTTTCAAATGGAATTTCCCACGCGAACGCTGGGAACTGCGCCTGACAAAAAAATTCGCAGACGTGTTCGTGCCGTTTTTGCAATCGCTGCCGCCGGACATTTGCGTGGAGCTGAAGGGCGAGTTGGCGTCGTTTCAGAACGCAGAAGTCGCGGGCAAAATCCGCCTCG
>JBJOPC010000369.1:0-5492 GCA_046050965.1 Verrucomicrobiota bacterium
TCGACGGCGCAAAACTCACTGCCAGTCAACTCGCGGTCACGCAGGCGGAGTTGCTCACGGCTTCGGTGAAGGCTGACGAATCTTTGCGCGCGGCGGTGACGGCGGCGGAGAAAAATATCGCGACATTCGCCAAAAAATCGCTGCGAAAAAATTGGCAGACGAAAAATTCGCACGGCGGCAGCGTCGGCGAGAAGTTTGATCCATTTCAACGCGTCGGCATTTACGTCCCCGGCGGGACCGCGCCGCTCGTCTCGACGGCGTTGATGACCATCACGCTCGCACGCGTAGCGGGCTGCAAAGAAATCGTGGTCTGCACCCCGTGTGGCAACGACGGTGGTATCAATCCCGCGCTGCTGTTCGCGGCGAAGGCGGCGGGCGCGACGGAGATTTATCGCGTGGGCGGCGCGCAGGCAATCGCGGCGATGGCTTACGGCACGAGCACGATTCGCCGGGTGCAAAAAGTTTTCGGTCCGGGCAACGCTTATGTCGTCGCGGCGAAACGCTTGCTCGTCGGCTACGTCGCGATTGATTTGTTGCCGGGGCCGAGCGAAGTGCTGGTGTTGGCGGACGATTCGGCTAACGCGAAGTTTGCCGCCGCTGATTTGCTCGCGCAGGCGGAACACGGTTCCGGCCACGAACGCGTGTGGCTGGTGACGACGAGCGGGAAAATTTTATCAGCCGTGCAGCGCGAGATTGAAAAACAGTTACCCACGCTCGCGCGCCGCGACTTCATCCGGCGCGCGTTGGATAATAATAGTTTTCTCATCCAGACCAAGACACTGGCGGACGCCCTCGCGTTGACGAACCAGCTCGCGCCGGAGCATTGCGAAGTCATGACGCGTGACGCGCGCAAGGTATCGCAGAAAATTCTGACGGCGGGCGCGATTTTCCTCGGCGACTTTTCGCCAACCGTGCTGGGCGATTACGTTGCCGGTCCTAGCCACACGTTGCCGACGGGCGGGGCCGGAGCGTCGTTCGCGGGTTTAACCGTGGACCAATTTCAACGCCGCACCAGCGTGGTGGAATACAACCCCGCTGCGCTCGAACGCGCTTTGCCTGCCGTGGAAAAATTCGCAGACCTAGAAGGCTTGAGCGCGCACGGACGCAGCGCGTCAGTGCGGCGAGCTTAAGTTCGAAGCGTGCTGCACGCGGTAGAATCACTCGATTTAGCAGGTTGAGAATTAAACCAAGAAGCTGTCTATTGCGTCCGGCCATGACGTTCAATTTATTTTTTTGCCGCCGCTTGGCCGTGCCAGGGTTTGTTCTGGTTTTGGGGCTTCAACTTCACGCACAACCCTTCGTCCATCCCGGCGGGCTGCATACGCAGGTGGACTTTGATCGGATGAAGGCGAAGGTGTCGGCCAACGTCTCGCCGTGGGTGGACAGCTACAATCAGTTGACCACGGTTTGGATGGCCAATCTCAAAATGCCGTGGCATCCGGTTACGCAAATCATTCGCGGCGGCAAGGGGAACAATTACGCGCGCAGCCAAGATGATGCGCTCGCGATTTACTATCACGCGTTGCGCTGGCGAATCACGGGTGACACCAACTACGCCGAGGAAGCCATTCGCGGCTGTAATGCGTGGTCGAGCACGATGACCAACGGCGTGGGTGGCGATTCCAACTGGGCGTTGGGCGCGGGCATCTGCGGCTACGAATTCGCCGTGGCTGGCGAGGCGTTGCGCGGCTACACCAACTGGTCGGCGACGAGCATCAGCAATTATTCCAACTTCCTGAAAATTTTCGCGGGTGGCAACGATTCGTTTCTCGTGAATCACAACGGCACTTGCGACAGCCATTACTGGTGCAACTGGGACGCGTGCAATGCGGCATCGCTGATGGCCTGCGCGGTGTTTTGCGACGACACGGATATGTTCAACCGCGCCGTCACCTACCTCAAGCAGGGTAATGGCAACGGCAATCTCACCAGCGCGGCGTGGTTCATTCATCCCGACGGCTTGGCGCAATGGCAGGAGAGCGGTCGCGACCAGGCGCATACGATGGACGGCATCGCGTGGATGGGCGTCGCGTGTCAGGTCGCGTGGAATCAGGGCGTGGACTTGTATGGCTTCGACAACAACCGTTTTCTGCGCGGTCTCGAATACTCGGCCAAATACAATCTGTGGCAGAACGTGCCGTATGCCTCCTACTCGGTCTGCGAAGGAGCGTCATTCAACTGGGGCACGTTGAATCTGAGCGCGGGCGCGCGTGGATTTTTGCCGCCGACGTGGGATATGTTTTATAACCACTATGTGAACGTGAAGGGCTTGGCCGCGCCGTTCACCGCGCAAGCGGCGTCGGCATTGCGGCCCGATGGATTTTACGGCAACGCGAACTCGCCGGACTTCGTGGGCTTCACCACGCTGACGTGTTATCGCGACCCGATTGCCGTCGGCGCGATTCCGAGCGAGCTGACCGCCAGCATGGTCGGGACAAACGTGTTGTTGAACTGGTGGGGTTCGGCCTACGCAACGAACTATGTCGTCAAGCGCGCGACCACGAGCGGCGGACCTTACACGACGCTCGTCACGATTGCGGCGTCGGCCGACCGGATGTTCACGGACACGAACGTCGCCACCGGCTCGACGTATTATTATGTCGTCACCGCGCTGGATAAATTCGGCGAATCGCCGAACTCGTCGGAAAAGAAAATCTCCGCCGGTCAACTTGTGACGCACTACCGGTTCAACGAAGCCAACGGCCGCACGGCGATGGAATCGTCGGGTGTGAGTCCGTCGGCCACGTTGATGGGCGGCGCAAGCTTTACGGCGGGTAAATATGGCAACGCGGTGAATCTTAACGGCCGTTCGCAATACGTTGCGCTGCCCAACGGTTTAATTTCCGGGCTTGGCGATTTCACCATTGCCGTGTGGGTGAACTGGAACGGCGGCGGAAACTTCCAACGTATTTTCGATTTCGGCGCGGACACTGACCGCTATTTGTTTCTCACCCCGTCGGCGGGCGCGACCATTCGTTTTGGTATCACGAAGTTTGGCGGCAACGGCGAGCAGCAAATCAACGGCCGTGTGCCGTTGAGCACCGGCTGGCATCATGTCGCGGTGACGCTTCAACGCGCGGATGCTAGGGGTGTTGGCGCGCTCTACGTGGACGGTGTGCGGGTCGGTATAAATAATTCCATGACGTTCACGCCGGACATGATTGGCAGTCTCGTCAACGCGACGAACAATTTCATCGGTCGCTCGGCGTTCGCTGCCGATCCTTATTTCAGCGGCAAAGTGGAGGACTTTCGCATTTACAACGGAGCGTTGAGCGCGACGCAAATCGCCGCGTTGTCTGCAGCATCACCGGTTGCGTCAACGAACGTGACCGCCACAGTGTCGCCGCGTTCATAACTTGATTGAGAGCGCGTGCGTATTGATTTCAACACAGGCGTTTCGCAAACTTCTCCGCACATGAACAAAACTCGGTTTGCTTTTATTGCTGCAGCCACCGTTCTTGCTGTCACCACGCTCGCCGCACACGCGCAGACGAATACGCTCACGGTTGACCTCGCGCAGCCGGGCAAGGCCATCAGCCCGGATCTCGTTGGTATTTTCTTCGAGGACTTGAATTTCGCGGCGGACGGCGGGCTTTACGCGGAGTTGGTGCAAAATCGTTCGTTCGAGTATTCCACCACGGAGCAACTCGCGTGGAATTCCTTCACCGCTTGGGAATTCACCACACGCGACGGCGGCAAAGGTTCGGTGAAAATCGCGGGCGACGTGCCGGTGTCGCCGAACAATCCGCACTACGCGGTCGTGGAAATGGAACAGCCGGGCGCGGCGTTGGTGAACGCAGGCTTCGATGGCATCGCGGTGAAGGCGGGCGAGCAATATGACTTCGCGATGTTCGGGCGGCAGCTTTTCACCGGGCGGCACTGGGGTAGCGACAAGGAAATGAAATCGCCCGCGCGTTTTGCCGTGCGACTTGAAACTAAAGATCGCGCGTCGCTGGGTGAAACGACGGTGGAAATTTCTGGACGCGACTGGCAACGCGTGGCAGCGAGTCTCACGGCGACGAACTCGGACGTTGCCGCGCGGCTCGTGCTGCTACCGCAAACGAAGGGCGGCGTGGCGCTCGATGAGATTTCACTTTTCCCGCACGCCACTTTCAAGCAGCGCGCGAACGGTTTGCGCGCTGACCTCGCGCAGGCGATTGCGGACATTCATCCGAAGTTCATGCGGTTCCCCGGCGGCTGCCTCGTGCACGGTCACGGGCTGGGCAATATGTATCGCTGGCAGGACACCATCGGGCCGATTGAGCAGCGGCGCGGGCAGGGAAATTTGTGGGGTTACCATCAGTCCGTTGGGCTGGGCTATTTTGAATTTTTTCAATTCTGTGAAGACATCGGCGCGAAGCCGTTGCCGGTCGTGCCGGCGGGTGTGTGTTGCCAGAACGCGGATAACCAAGGCGGCACGGGTCAACGCGGTTTACCGCTGGACGCGATGCCCGCTTACATCCAGAGCGTGCTCGATTTGATTGAATGGGCGAACGGCCCGACGAATTCCACTTGGGGTGCGCAGCGCGCAGCGGCGGGACATCCCGCATCGTTTCACTTGCAATATCTCGGCGTCGGCAACGAGGAACACATCACGCCAGTTTTTCGCGAACGGTTCAAAATGATCCAAGACGCCGTGCGCGCACAGCATCCAGAGATTACCATCGTCGGCACAGTCGGGCCGTCACCGAGCGGCGAGGATTACGACGCGGGCTGGAGGATTGCGGACGAACTGCGCGTGTCTGTGGTGGACGAACATTACTACGAAAAGCCGGAATGGTTTCTGAATAACCTCACGCGCTACGACGGCTACGACCGCGCGAAGTCCAAAGTCTACGTCGGCGAATACGCGTCGAAAGGCAACACACTTGCCAACGCGCTTGCCGAAGCCGCTTACCTTACCGCACTCGAACGCAACGCCGACGTGGTGCAGTTCGCGTCCTACGCGCCGCTCCTCGCCAAGCAAGGTCGCACGCAATGGCGACCGGACATGATCTACTTCGACAACTCGCGCGTGCTGCGCTCGGCGAATTATTTCGTGCAGCAGATGTTCGCGCAAAATTCCGGGGACGTTTATCTGCCGGTGAAATTTTCCGACGAAGCCAAGTCACTCGCCGTCTCCTGCGTGCGCGACACGAAGTCGGGCGACGTGATTTTGAAACTCGTGAACAACGCTACGAACGCCTCGCTGTTGCAGTTGAACTTCGCAGGCGTTGGCGAAATTAAATCCGCCGTGCGCACGGTGCTGACCGGCGAAGCGGCGGCGACCAACACCTTCGAGCAGCCCGACCGTGTCACGCCCGCCAACGCGCCGCTGCCCATCGGCGCGCTGGCCGCGCAGGAGTTGCCGGCGAATTCCCTCACCGTGCTGCGGCTGAAACTTAGGTGACGCTGGCCGCGCAGAGTGTTGCCGACTGCAAGTCGGCAGCACTCTGCCAAAATCTCTCCCGCAAAAAGATTGAACTCGCGCCGCTCGCCGATACTATTTCGCC
>JBJOPC010000370.1:0-5078 GCA_046050965.1 Verrucomicrobiota bacterium
CAGACAAATTTTACAGGGTTGGGGTCGTTTGGATTTTGCTTCCCGCGTTCTTCCAACACAACGAACCGTCCGTAGAGCCAAGTGAAATAATAAGTTGCGCCCACCCACATGATGCCAGCAAAAACGTGGATCCAACGTAGGGCGAGTTCGAGCCATTCACGGAAAATCGGGTTCATAAAATTTGAGAATCGGTCGGTTGAGCGGACATCCTTTTTGCGTGGCGAGCTTGCGGGGATTTTAATTTCGGTCAAGGAAGTTTTCGTTGTCTGCCTGTGGAGTGCGGCGACACGTCGCCGCTTTGGAACTGGGAGACATGTCTCCCAGTTCCAAAGCGCGGTCATGCCCGCGCACTCCAAACGGGAATTTCAGATTTTGGTGGAGTCGCCTTCCTTCGCTGTCCTATTCTCCGCCCGCCGATAATTCCAAAACTATTTTTTGCCATGGATTTTTTTGAAAAAGATTTCCGCACCGCCGTCGAGGCCAAGGAACACGCGCAGATGCTGGCGTTCGGACCGGTGGCATTTCAGGCCGCGCGCGCGCTCGTGCGGCTCGGCTTGCTCGCATTGGTTGAGCAGGCGCGGCCGCACGGAATTACCAGCGCGGCGGCGGCGGAGAAAACTGGCTTGAGTGTCTACGGCGCGCGGGTGTTGCTTGAAGCCGGACTGGGCATTGGCGTCGTCACGCTGCGCGATGGAAAATTCCATCTCACGCGCACCGGCTCGGTGTTGCTGCACGACCAAATGACGCGCGTGAATTTTGATTTCGTCCACGACGTTTGCTACCAAGGTTTATTCGATTTGGAAAAATCCGTGCGTGACGGTCAGCCTGCGGGGCTGAAAGTTTTTGGCGAATGGCCGAACATCTACGAAGCTCTCGCGCATTTGCCGGAAACGACGCGCGAAAGTTGGCTCGCGTTCGACCATTTTTATTCCGATGCTGCGTTCGCTGCTGTGTTGCCGCTCGTGTTTGCACACCAGCCTCGCCGCCTGCTCGACATTGGCGGCAACACCGGACGTTGGGCGCGTCGTTGCGTGGCGTTCTCGCCCACGGTGCAAGTGGGCATCGCGGATTTGCCCGGTCAGTTGCAAATGGCCGAAGCCGCGTCGCGCGGTCAGCCCGGCGCGGAACGCATCAGCGGCCACGCGATCAACGTGCTCGCGGCGGACTCCGCGTTGCCGGAAAATTTCGACGCCATCTGGATGAGCCAGTTCCTCGATTGTTTTTCCGAAGAACAAATCCGTTTGATTCTCGGTAAGTGCCGCCGCGCGCTGCCTGCGAATGGCCGCGTGTTCATCTTGGAACCGCTATGGGATCGGCAGAAATTTCTCGCCGCCGCTGCCTCGCTGCAATTCACCTCGCTCTACTTCACGGCGATGGCGAACGGCAACAGCCAGATGTATCACTCGCAACTGCTGCTCACGCTCGTGCGCGAATCCGGCTTCACCATCGAAGCGCAGCACGATCAACTCGGCATCGGCCACACGCTGCTCGTCTGCCGCGCGGCGTGACGCATGTTCACCGTGCCGTGCGGAAAACTTGCAACCACTCCGGCGCGGGGCCGTGCTCCGGCAGCGAGGTGTCGGGGCGGCGATGGAGGCGGATGGTTTTGGCGAGCAACCATTCGAGGGCGTCCCAGAAATGCGCGCGGTCGAGCAGGGGATTCACGAGGTTGGTGATGGGGCAGTAGTGGACGTTCTTCGGGTTGGTGTGATGGATGGCGTGGTGGTGCGGGGTTTGGAGGACGCGGAGGTTTTGCAGGAACGTAATGAGGCGTCCGTTTTCTTGGCGGGTGCGGTGCGACCATTTGTGGACTTGATTGGCGTTGGCGCTGACGGCGGCGAACAGCCAGACGTGCCATGTCAACGCGCCGAGTGCCCACGCACCGAGGACGATGGCGGCGGAGATGAGGCACAAATCCCACGAACTTTGCAGCCAGTTCTTGCGCGTCATGTGGCGGGGCAGGTGATGGTGGATGACGTTGGGGCGTCCGATAATTTTGCCGATGAGCGGCGTGTCTTCGCGCACGTAGGCGTCCTCGAACCAATGGACGAAGCCCGCCGCGAAGTCGGCAGCGGCGAGGACGGCGAGGGTTTGGAGCGCGAGTTCGAGTAATGTTTTCATGCGCTAGTTTGTAGCGCAGCTTGCTTCGCGGGCGTGAATTGATAAAAGTTGGCGAGCATCGCTGAAAACAATTGGCGTAGCCGCCGACGTGAGTCGGCGCAAACACGCAGTGAGCTGGCGAAAAGAAATGCGCCGACTAATGTCGGCGGCTACCAGATTTTATGAACGTTCATCACCTCGAACTTTTTTATTACGTCGCCAAGCACGGCGGCATCATGCCAGCGGTGCGGAATATTCCCTACGGCATCCAGCAACCCGCCGTCAGCGCGCAGGTCGCGCAACTGGAGGAATTTCTTGGCGTGAGTTTGTTTCAGCGACGCCCATTCGCGCTGACGGAGGCGGGCGCGAAACTTTTCAAATTCATCCAGCCGTTCTTCGCCGGACTCGACAAGGTCGCGGACGAATTGCAGGGCGGGCAGGCGCGGCATCTACGCATCGGGGCTTCGACAATTATTTTGCGCGACCATGTGCCGGGGTTGTTGCAGGGGTTGCGGCGGAAATTCACCGGCTTGAAAGTTTCGTTACGCGAAGGTTACCCGGCGCACTTGGAAAATCTTTTGTTGCAGGACGAGATTGACGTGGCGGTGACGCTCGTGGAGCAGAAACCAGCGGCGGGTTTGCAGGCGCTCACGCTGATGACGCTCCCGCTCGTGTTGCTTGTGCACAAGGACAGCGGCATCACATCGGTGGAAAAACTCTGGCAGCGCGACCGCATTGAAGACTCGCTCATCTGCCTGCCGCAGACGGAATCGGTGACGCGGCAATTTCTCGGCAAGCTCGCAAAGCTTGGCGTGGAGTGGTGGCCGTGCATCGAAGCGAGTTCGATGGACTTGGTGCAGACTTACGTGGCGAGCGGGTTGGGCGTGGGCGTGGGCGTGGTGGTTCCCGGCAACGCGCTCCCCGCGAACGTGCGGGCGTTACCACTGACCGGCTTCGAGCCGCTGGTCATCGGCGTGATTTGGCGCGGCAAAGCGACGGCGTTGGTGGAAGCGTTCTTGACCGAAGCGCGCGGACGGGCAGGGAAGCTGGCGAAGTGAAGTTACGCGCGCAGTCCGCCCACCTCGTGAATCTCAAGGCGATTGCCGAACGGGTCACGCACGAAGAATCGTTTCCAAGGAGCGGGTCGTCCTTCGTCTATCACTGCGCCTGCGGTGGCTAGCTTGCTTCTCAAGCCATCCACATCGGCGCACTCCAAGCCGAAGTGCCGTTGCGCGTCTGGTCCAAACGGCTGCGCTTCTACCGACACATGAATGTCCAAGCCACCGGCGTCAAACCACACGCCGCCGCGGACTCGCAGCGGCTCCGGCTTGGGAATCTCGCGCAAGCCAAGCTGCCCGCCATAGAACGCGCGGGCAATATTCTCGCTACCCTTGGGCATGGAGATATTGATGTGTGAAAGATGCATGGGGTGGATAATTTTCCTTGGGCGCGACGGTAAGACTGCGGTCTAGCCAAGTCTAGCGGAGATTCATGGGCGGGCGGGCGGCTTGTGGGTTTGGAGTGCGGCGACGTGTCGCCGCACTCCAAAGCGGCTCACGCCTCTACCGGCGCGGCGGCGCGCTTGACCATGATGGCCTCGATGATTTTCTTCGCCAACTCCGGTTTTTCTTCCAAGGCTTTTTTGGCGGCGTCTTTGCCTTGGCCGATGAGCGCGCCGTCGAATTGCAACCACGCGCCTTTCTTGTCCACCGCGCCGACCGTGAGCGCGACGTCGAGGATGCTGCCTTCCTTATCAATGCCGTGGTTGTAGATGATGTCGAACTCCGCTTCGGCGAACGGCGGCGCGACTTTGTTCTTCACCACTTTGATGCGCGTGTGGTTGCCGTAAACATTTCCCGCCGCGTCCTTCAATTGTTCTTTGCGGCGGATGTCCATGCGCACGCTCGCGTAGAACTTCAACGCCTTGCCGCCGGGCGTGGTCTCCGGGCTGCCGAACATCACGCCGACTTTCTCGCGCAATTGGTTCGTGAAAATGCACGTCGTCTTGGACTTCGCGAGAATGGCGGTGAGCTTGCGGAGCGCTTGGCTCATGAGCCGCGCTTGCATGCCCATCGTGGCCATGCCCATGTCGCCTTCGAGTTCGGCTTTCGGCACGAGCGCGGCGACGGAATCCACGACGATGACATCGAGGGCGTTGGAGCGCGCCAACGTTTCGCAGATGGTCAACGCTTCTTCGCCGGACGACGGTTGGGAAACGAGCAGGTCGTCCAAGTTCACGCCGAGCTTCTTGGCGTAACCGGGATCGAGCGCGTGCTCGGCGTCAATGAACGCGGCGAGACCACCGGCCTTCTGCGCGTTGGCGATGACGTGGAGCATGAGCGTGGTTTTGCCGGACGATTCCGGGCCGTAGATTTCAATGACGCGACCGCGCGGCAACCCGCCCACGCCGAGCGCGAGGTCAATCGCCAGACCGCCCGTGGGAATCACATCAATCTTCACCAACGCGCGGGCGTCGCCGAGGCGCATGATGGCGCCGTCGCCGTAGGCTTTGGTGATGGAGGAGATGGCGGCATCGAGTTCGCGGTCGCGGGCGGCGGTGCGTTTGGCGTCGGCGGCGGCTTTGGATTCTTTGGGTTCGGCGAGGGCTTTATCGGAGTTTTTGGCGGCCATAAAAAATGTTTTTGGGTTGGTTGCGTCGGGGTTTAGTTGAGCGGGGATGACGTTAATGAAATGAAATATGTTGTCAACGCGGGCGTCGCGCTTCCGGGCAGAAATCGAGCGGTGCGCGGCGGAAACGCAGCCGCAAAATCGCCGTTGACAGCAATGCGCGGGCGGGCGTTTAATCACATCGCTGACCATGACTGTTTCCTTCCACCCTTCGTCCGCGCCCACCGGTCGCAATAGGTCGCTCGTCGCTCGTCGCTCGTCGCTCGTCGCTCGTCGCTCGTCGCTCGTCGCTCGTCAAAATTTTGGCTAACGCCTAGTTACGCCGGAACGAATTTTTCGGAAAATTCAAG
>JBJOPC010000371.1:0-16639 GCA_046050965.1 Verrucomicrobiota bacterium
TCCACATTGCACTTCTCCGCGACCTCCAGCGTGTTCGTCACCGCCTCGGGCGTTTCGTGGAAGCGCGCCTTCATCTCCATCGCCGAGCGCAGGAAAAATTGCTCCTTCGCGTAGCCCGCGCCCATGCGCTTCGGGTTGCTCAACAAATCCTGCGTGCCGATGCACACGAGGCAGTCGTGCGCGTGCGAGTGTTCCTTCTCGACGTAGTGAACGTCGTTCGTCGCGACGCATTTCAGGCCGAACTCCTTCGCCCAATCGAGCAAGTATTTGTTCACCTTTGCCTGCTCGGCGATGCCGTGGTTTTGGAGTTCGAGATAAAAATTTTCCGCGCCAAGCGTCTGCTTGAACCAATCCAGCGAGTCGCGCGCCTTGGCGATTTGATCCTGCATAATCGCCTGCGGAATTTCACTGGCGAGACAGCCGGACAACGCAATCAAACCTTCCTTGTGCGCCGCGAGAATTTCTTTGTCTATGCGCGGCTTGTAGTAATAACCCTCCAAGTGCGCTGCCGTGGTGAGCTTGACGAGATTTTTGTAGCCGACCTCGTCCTTGGCGAGCAGCACGAGGTGGTTGTAAACATCCTTGCCGCCGGTCGAAGATTTTTTCTCGTGCCGCGAACCGGGCGCGACATAGACCTCGCAGCCGATGATGGGCTTCACGCCTTTGTCGCGCGCCTCCTTGTAAAAATCCACCACACCGTGCATCGCACCGTGGTCGGTGATGGCGAGCGACGGAAACTTCAACTCGTGCGCCTTCTCCATGAGCCGGTCCAAACGGCACGCGCCATCGAGCAACGAATACTCGGTGTGCAAATGCAAATGGACAAAGTCAGCGTGCGACATGGGTGGACAATTTACGCGCCGCGCAGGCGCAGGCGCAAGCAGCGGTTGTTCACAGTCAGCGCGGATGAGGTTCCAGAAAATCTGTGTTTCATCCGGGTTTCATCTGTGGCTAAATCTCGCCGCGTCATGCAAGACCTCATCGCCAAAGCTGCCACGCTCCTCGAAGCGTTGCCCTACCTCCAGCGTTTCCGCAACCAGACCTTCGTCGTCAAATACGGCGGCTCGTTCATGGACTCGCCCGACGCCGAAGTCCGCAACGGCGTCGCGCGTGACGTGGTGTTCCTCGAAGCGGCGGGCATCAATCCCGTGGTCGTCCACGGCGGCGGCAAAGCCATCACTCGCGCCATGGAAGCCGCCGGGCTCGCGGCGAATTTCATCCAAGGAATGCGCGTCACCGACGAAGCCTCGGTGAGTGTGGTGAACCAAGTTTTGTCGCGCGAGATTAATCCTGAAATCGTCCGCACCATCGAATCGCTCGGCGGCAAAGCGCGCGGTTTCTGTGGCGCGGACATTTTCAAATGCCGCAAACTGCTGCTCGATGACAAAGATAATCCGGGCCAAAAAATTGACGTTGGCTACGTTGGCGAAGTCATCGAGGTGAACATTGACCCGCTGCTGCAATGCATTCGCCGCCACGTCACGCCGGTCATCAGCCCCGTCGCGCTCGGCGAGGATGGCAAGATTTACAACTGCAACGCCGACGTGGCCGCCGCGCAGGCTGCCATCGCGCTCTACGCTAAACGCCTCGTCTTCATGAGCGACGTGCCGGGCTTGATGCGCGATCCTAAAAATCCCGCCACGCTCATGCCGCATTTGCAAATCAGCGAAGTGGACGGCTTGAAAAAATCCGGCGTGATTGACAAGGGCATGATTCCGAAAGTGGACAGCGCCGTCGCCGCCATCAAAGCGGGCGTGGAGAAAGTCTCGTTCGTGGACGGTCGCCTGCAACATTCCGTGCTGCTGGAAATTTTCACGGACGCCGGCAACGGGACGGAAATTGTTTTGTAGCCATTCGCTGCGCATGACTGCTGGCCGCTCGAACCGCACCCGACTTTTTGCCGCGCTGGCGTTGACGGCAGTCGTCGCGCTGGTTGGTCTGTGGTTGCGCGGCACGGACACACTCGTGCCCGCCAGCTACGATTCGCTCCACAAAATTTCCGGCGAACAAACCGCCGCGCTCGCCGACTCGCCGGTCGTCATCGTCTACCTCGATTTGAATTCGTTCCAGCTGCTCGGTCAGAATCCCGCGCGTCCGCTGCCGCGCGCGCTCCACGCGCAACTGCTCCGCCGCCTCACTGCGGCGGGCGCGCGCGCCGTGGTGTTCGACATCGTTTTCAGCGCGCCCGGCGTGGACGAAACCGACGACGCAGATTTTGCCGACGCCTTGCGCGCGAGCGGGCGCACGATTCTGGCTGGCGAATCCAGTGGCAAAATCAGCGCGCAAACCAGCGGCGAAAAAACGTGGACGCGCAGTTCCAAAATTGACCCGCCGCTCGAACGTTTCGCCACCAACGCCGCCGCGTGGGGCATCGCCTCGCACATGATTGATGACGACTACGTCGTGCGCCGTTACCTCGCTGGCTTTCCCGACGACGCGCAGCCGTCGCTCACCTGGGCAACCGCAGTGATGCTGAAAATTTCCGGCAACGCCGCCGCCGACATGGCGCACGCGAATCGCCGCCCGCTGCGTTACTACGGCCCGCCCACCGCGCTCCCGCACGTTGCCTACGAGCAAGCCCTCGCACCCGACGGCGCGCCGGAAAATTTCTTCCGCGACAAAATTGTATTTGTCGGCGCGCGGCCCATCACGCAATCCATCAGCGGGCGACAGGATGAATTCCGCAGCCCGTTTCATTCGTGGGCGAACCAGGAATTGTTCATGCCCGGCGTGGAAGTTCACGCGACCGAAATGCTCAACCTCGTGCGCGGCGACTGGCTGCGGCGGCTGCCTGCGCGCGCGGAAATTTTCTGGCTGCTGCTCGTTGCGGGCGTGTTCGGCGGTGGGTTGGTGGGGTTCAAACCCATTCCTGCGACGTTTATCGCGCTCGCAGGCGGCGCGGGCGTGCTGGCAATTTCCGTCGCGGCGTTTGCGCGCGGCGTGTGGTTTCCGTGGCTCATCGTCGTGGGCGCGCAAGTGCCAGTCGCGCTGTTCGGCTCGTGGCTGTGGCAGTTTCAAGATTGGTTTTTCACACGGCGCAAACTCGAAGCCGCCAAGCGTATTGCCGACGCGAAAATCCGCGAGCAAGCCGCGCTGATTGACAAAGCGCACGACGCCATTCTCGTGCAAGCCCTCGACGGGAAAATAATTTACGCGAACTCCAGCGCGGAAAAATTGTTCGGCTGGAATTTTGCCGAATTGCAGCGCGCCAACGCAACGCAGGAATTGTTTTCGCCCGACGCCGAAGCGGCGGCAACCGCGCGCGCGACTGTGTTGCGCGAAGGCGAGTGGAACGGCGAGTTGCGCCCGCAGACCAAAGCCGGGCGTCTCGTCATCGTCGCCAGCCGCTGGACGCTCATCCGCGACGAGGCCGGTGCGCCGCGCGAGTTGCTGCTCATCAACTCCGACATCACCGAGCAGAAAAGTTTGGAAGCGCAATTCCTCCGCACCCAGCGCATGAACACCATCGGCGCGCTCGCCGGCGGCATGGCGCACGATTTGAACAATGCGCTCTCGCCGATTATGCTCGGCGTGCAATTGCTGCGGCGCACCGTCACCGATCCCGAATCTGCGAATTTGCTTTCCATGATGGAGACCAACACGCATCGCAGCGCGGACATGGTCAAGCAGGTGTTGATGTTCGCGCGCGGTCGCAGCGGCGAGTTCGAGCAACTGCCGCTCGCGCCCATCGTCAAGGAGTTGGAAAAAATGGTGCGCGAAACTTTTCCCAAGAACATCAAAGTCGAAAAATATTTGCCGCCCGATCTTTGGCTGGTGCGCGGTAATCCCACGCAACTCCACCAAGTGCTGCTTAACCTCTGCGTGAACGCCCGCGACGCCATGCCCGAGGGCGGCACACTCACGTTCGCGGTGGACAACGTCACGTTGGACGCCGCCGAGGCCGTGAAAATTCCCGAAGGTCGCGCGGGCGAATTCGTCTCGCTGCTCGTCTCTGATTCCGGCACGGGAATGCCGCCGGAAGTGGTGGTAAAAATTTTTGAACCGTTCTTCACGACGAAGGGCGAGGGCAAAGGCACAGGCATCGGCCTTGCGACCGTGCTGCGAATCGTCAAGGCGCACGAGGGTTTTCTGCGTGTCGAGAGCGCGCCCGGCGAAGGCACGACGTTTGAAGTTTTTCTGCCGCGCGCGATGGAGGCCGCGCCAGCCATCACGGAAACTAAAGCTGAAATCCCACGCGGCAGCGGCGAGTTAATTCTCGTAGTGGACGCCGAACGCGCCGTGCGCGAACTCGTTCACGACGGTTTGACCGCGCAGAATTATCGGGTGTTGCCAGCGGCCAACGGCGAAGAGGCGCTGGAACTTTTCAAACTGCATCGCGCCGAAGTGCGGCTGTTGCTCGTGGATTTTTTGATGACCGGCATGAGCGGCGCGCAGACCATCGCGGCGATGCGCGCCGAGCAAAGTGCGTTGCCCATCATCCTTGTCAGCGCCGAGTCCGCCGCTGATGTGCAAGCCGCGCAACTCCGGGTGCAATTCCTCCGCAAGCCGTTCTCGCTCGACGAACTCTTGGTGGCGACAAGTCGGGCGCTGACACCGCTAGCGTGAACTGCCAACTCGAAGTTACAACGACACGTCTTCCGGGCGCACTTCCAAACACTCGTCGTGATCTTCCCAGACGAGCGCGGGAAAAAACTCCAGCAGCTTCGGCGCAAGTTCGCCGCCGAGGCGCGCGAGCAACCGCTCGGCATCCTGCGCGGCGGCTTCGTAATCGCGGTCGTAGTTTTTTGTTTTTTTGATTTTCGCGTCGTCCCAGTGCGCGAGGGCGTGGATGGGCGCGTAGGCTTTAGCCCACGCGGCAAGTTCGGGCTTCACGGTGTCGGGCAATTCATCGAAGGGCAGCAAGGTGGTGTTGCAATGCTGGCAGATGAGGCCGCTCTCCAGCACGTCGCGCGTGATGAGCGGGAGTTGCGGCGCGCGGCAGCACGGCGAACCGACGTAGGGCGCGGGAATATTGACGAGGCGTTTGTGCCAGACTTCGCGCGCTTGCCCGGCTTGCGCGCCGAGCCGATACGCGCCGAGCAACGGATGCGACGCGCGCCACGCGCGACCTTGAATCTGGCCGAGCGTTTGCGCGAGCCAGCGCGCGAGCGTGAGGTCGTCAAAATCCGTGAAGACGCGTCCGTATTCCGCCCAGAGGCGGTCGGTGGGATAATTTTCTTCGGCGTCTTCGGGCGTCATGCGGGCGGGAGCGTGGCGGAAAAATAATTTCAAGTCGAAGCGCGAACGCGGCAACGTATCGCCGCACTCCACATGGGATGCTTCACATAGCGAAGTGGGCGTGGCATTTTCATTTTCACGCCGTCGCGGTTCGTGGACAATCCTGCGCGCAACGCATGAAAGATAATTCCAGTTTGCTCGTCACCCTCACGTCTATCACCGACCGCTTGGAGGTGGCGCAACTGTTTCCGCAGGCGCAGCCGCTCGAAGTGGAGTTGGGCAGCGGCGACGGTTCGTTTCTTGTCGCGTGGGCTAAACAAAATCCGCAGCACAATTTCCTCGCCGTGGAACGCCTACTCGGACGCCTGCGCAAGAACGACCGCAAAGCGCGCCGCCTCGGCTTGGCGAACGTGCGCTGTCTGCGCATCGAGTCCGCTTACCTGCTGGAATTTCTGTTGCCGCCCGCGTCCGTTGCCGCGTTGCATCTGTATTTTCCCGACCCATGGCCGAAGCGCAAACAGCAGAAGCACCGGCTCGTGCAAGCGCGCTTCACTGAACTCGTGCGCCGGGTGCTTACGCCCGGCGGCGTGGTTTATCTCCGCACCGATCATGTGGAATACTTCGCGCAGATGCTGGAAGTTTTCGCGGCGGATAAAAATTTCCGCGCCGTCGCCACGCCCGACGCGCTCGCGTCGGTGACGACGGATTTTGAGCGGCAGTTCAACGCGCAAGGCATCCCCACCAACCACGCCGCGTATCAGCCCGTGGCGTAAAACCGCTGGACAAAAATCTTGGCCGGGCAGAAAGTCACGCCTCGTGAAAAGTAATAGACGGCAAATTTGCAGTTCAATTAACTGTTAGACCGCTCGACTTCGTATGACACCGTCGCAGATTATCATGCAAGAGCCTATCCCGTGGTGGTTCTACGTCTTCATGGTTGGTTTCGTCGCGATAGTCGGTTGGATGGGCTTCATAGCGATCAGACGATTGCGCGCATTATTTTTGATCGGCCCATTTCGGAAGCTCGCACAGGAGGCCAGTGTTCTCACGAAAGCGGTGAGCATCGTTACTTGGTATTCCGCCGTCCTTTGGACAGCACTGGTCATTTTGGTGGTTTGCGGCACTTGGGTCATTGTCCGCGCCAATTTTTGTTCGTTCAGGCAGTTGGACGTTACCGATTCATCCATGCGGCTGAGTTACGAGTTCAGCTTCCTCAATCGAGAGTTTACCTTGTCATCCGTGCGTAGCGTTGCCTTGGTGCATATCATTCGTCGGAAGTTCGGGCTGGAGATTGCGACGACTGATGGCAGAGTTTTTCGCAGCATGGACACAGACGACGAGGCAGTGGTTTCTGATTGCCGGGATTTAGTAGTGAGATTTCAGAGGACGCGGTCTAACCATGCGCTGCAGCCAACGCCGGTTGGCGCTGGCAGTTCCGCTTTCGCGGTTCACGTCACTGGTCCGGCGTGGCTGAGCTTGGGTCGTTAGTCGGCGGAGCGGATTTCCTTTGGCGTTAGTCGGCGGCTGCTGTCTAATTCCACCATCATGCCGCCCCAAACCACCGCGATTCCGCCGCTTGCGGTCGTTCCCAAAACTTTCGGTCAGCGCGTCATGCGGCTCGTGCATTTCTGTCAGTCGCGCTTCGGCAACCGCTTTGGCGATGAGGTGAAGTTTCTCGCGCAGCACATCCCGGCAGACGCGGTCAGCTTCGACGTGGGCGGGAATCTGGGGCGGTTCGCGCGTTCGCTCGCGCTGTGGCAACGCGGCGCCGGCAAAATTTTCTGTTTTGAGCCGTTGCCTTACAACTATAGCCTCGCGCAACCGGCGTTGCGCGGGTTCAAGACGGTGAAAGT
Source organism: Verrucomicrobiota bacterium (assembly GCA_046050965.1). GTDB lineage: Bacteria > Verrucomicrobiota > Verrucomicrobiia > Limisphaerales > JAFMIX01 > JAFMIX01. The sequence continues at coordinate 7,032 of JBJOPC010000371.1, forward strand.
TTTTTTGTTCGCGCTGTCCACGGAGGCGGGCGCGGGCAGTTTTTTTGTGCCGGTGAAAAAAGCTTCCAAGCGGCTGGGCATCGCTTACGGGCATCTCGGGCGCGCGGGTTGCGAGGCGCATTTTGCCGCCACGCCCAAACGCGATGTGTATCAAGTGGCCGTGCAAATCGAGACGCTGGATCGCATGGCGGCGGCGGAAAAAGTGACACGGCTGGATTTCGTGAAGGTGGATGTGGAAGGCGCGGAGGGGTTGGTGTTTCGCGGCGGGTTGGCCACGCTGGCGCGGTTCAAGCCGGTGATTTATTGCGAGATTGGGCCGGGCTTCCCGGAGCGCGTGGGGCTGACGACGGCGGAATCCATCGCGCCGTTGCTGGCACTGGGCTACCAGATGTTCGTCGTGCGCGCCAACGCCACGCTGGAGCGTTGCAACGAATGTCTGCCGACGTTGGAAAATTATTTATTTCTTCACGCTGAAAATCCCCGCACAATTTTGCCGCCGATTTGACGGCCAAAATTGCTCATGCACATCGCGCTCAAAGTTCCCGGTCGCATTCCCATTCCCGCCAAACTTTACGGCGGCACGCAGCGCGTCATCTATTGGCTCGGCAAGGCACTGTTGGAACTCGGCCACGAGGTCACCGTCCTCGGCCCGCCCGGTTGCGAATTGCCCGGCGCGGACATCCGGGTGTTGACCCACGACCACGACGACCCGCGCGCGTGGTGGCCGCTCATCCCCGCCCGCGCCGACCTCGTGCATCTCTGGGACACGACCACGCCGCAGTGCGAAAAACCTTTCCTCGTGACCGTCGAGGGCAACGCCAAGGCTGGCCAAAGTTTTCATGCGCACACGGTCTTCGTCTCCCGCCGCCACGCCGCCAACCACGGCTCGCCACATTTCGTCTACAACGGCCTTGACCCCGCCGACTACAGTTTTTCTGAAACTCGCGGCGACTACGCCGTGTTCCTCGCCAAGGCGCGGTGGGCGGTGAAAAATTTCCCCGGCGCGGTGGCGGTGGCACGGCGCGCGGGTATTCCGTTGCACGTGCTCGGCTCGCGCAACTGGCCGCTCAATTTACAAAAACTGTTGCCCACGATTCGCGGCGTGAAATTGCACGGCATGATCGGCGGCGAAGCAAAACGCGCGCTGCTCGCTCGCGCGCGGTGCTTGATTTTTCCCGTGCGCTGGGAGGAACCGTTCGGCGTCGCGCTCACCGAGGCACTCGTCAGCGGGTGCTACGTCGTCGGGACGCCCTACGGCTCGCTGCCGGAAATCGTCACGCCGCAAACCGGCTTGCTCGCGGCGGATGTGGCCGCGCTCGCGGACGCGGCGCGCGCACCGGAAAAATTTTCGCCCACCGCCTGCCGCGACCGCGTGTGGCACGGCGGCTTCACGCATCTCGCCATGGCGCGCGAATATCTGAAATATTACGAGCGCGTCCTCGCCCTGGGACGTTTAGGCGCAGTGGGCGAACCCGCGCCGCAAGCGCCGTTGACCTTCGCCGCCAAAAAATTATTGCCGTGGACGCCTTGACATTGCGCCGCGCGCCGGACTTTCATTTGCCGTGCCTTTTCCCAAAGCTCTCAAAAAATTCCTGCGCCTACGTCTCGGTTTGAAGCCGGTGTTTGACTACGTCGAGATTCGCACCCGGCTGGCGGGCGTGCGCGCTTTGCCCATCGGCACGGTGTTTGATGTGGGCGCGAACGTCGGCAAGATGGCGCGGTCGTATCGGAAACTTTTTCCCGCCGCGCAGATTTATAGTTTCGAGCCGGTTCCCGCGACCTACGAAAAACTCGCCGCCTACGCCGCCACGCAAAACGGCGCGGTGAAAACGTTCAACGTCGCCGTCGGCAGCGCGCCCGGGCAAACGACCATGTGGTGGAACCGTGAGCATAGCGGCGGCTCGTCGCTCGCGCGTTCGACCTTCAACGAAGGCGCGGGCGAAAAAATTTCCATCGCCGTCGAGACGCTGGATCGGCTCGCGGCCACGCTGGAATTGCGCGGCGAAATTTTGGTGAAGATTGACACCGAAGGCTACGACCTCGAAGTGATTCGCGGCGGCAAGGAATTATTGGGCCAGGCCACGGTGGTTATCGTCGAAGTGCTGTTTGCGGACGACCTCGGCGCGCCGCCGCACCTTGGTCAGTTCACGCAGGAACTCGGCGAGCTGGGCTTCATGTTTCGCGGCTTCTTGGGCGTGGGGGTAGTGGACGGCGTGCCGCTCGGCGGCGACGCCATTTTCATCAAACGCAAATCTCTGCGTGCCGCCGTGGTCGAAAAAAAATGACCGCCCACATTCCTTGGTTCGACCGCCGCGCCGCGCTGATCATCGCGCACCCTGGTCACGAACTGCGCGTCCACCATTGGGTCGAACGCGCGCGTCCCGCTACGCTGGTGCTGACGGATGGTTCCGGGCGCACGGCAAAATCCCGGCTCGCGTCCACGACGAACATTTTGGAACGCGCGGGCGCAACGGTCGGCCCGGTCTATGGTCGTTTTACCGACGCGGCGATTTACCACGCCATGCTGGCCGGCGAACGCGCCGCGTTCCTCGCGCTGCTTGAAGAGATCGCCGACTGGCTCGTGGCGGAGCGCATTGACTACGTCGTTGGCGACGCGCTCGAAGGCTACAACACCTCGCACGAAATCTGCCGCTACCTCGTCGGCGCCGCCTGCGAACTCGCGCAACGCCGCAGTGGGCGCCCGATTCGCAACTTCGATTTTCTGCTCACCGGTCGCCCGGATGAATGTCCCGCCGATTTGCAGCCGCAAGCCATTTGCCTGCGCCTCGATGCCGAAGCCATCGCGCGGAAAATTGCCGCTGCGGAAAATTATCCCGAGCTGAAAGCCGAAGTGGAATTTGCGCTGAAAGAATTTGGCCACGCCGCGTTTGCCGTCGAGTGGTTGCGCCCCGTGGACAACCGCGCGGGCTTGCAACCATCCGCCGCGCTGCCGTTCTACGAAACTTACGGCGAGAAACAAAAAGCCGCCGGCTATTATCAACACGTCATCCGGCAGCGCGACCATTTGCTGCCCGTGGTGCAAGCCTTGTGGGCGCGGGTGGCCGCGGAGCGTTGAATCATGCGCGTGTTGATTACCAACCACACGCTCGCTGGGCGCACAGGCAGCGAACTGTATGTGCTCGAAGTCGCGCGGCGGCTCCAGCAACTCGGCCACGAACCTATGGTCTACAGCCCGCGCTGCGGCCCAGTGGCCGAAGTGTTGCGCGCGGAAAAAATTCCAGCCGTCAGCGAACTTTCCCAACTGCCGTTCGCGCCCGATGTGATCCACGGCCAACATCATCTGGAGACGATGACCGCGTTGCTCGCGCTGCCCGGGGTGCCAGCGATTTTTGTTTGTCACGGCGCGTTGCCGTGGGAGGAAATGCCGCCGGTGTTCCCGCGCATCCACCGCTACCTCGCCGTGGACGAAGCGTGCCGCGAACGGCTGCTCCGCGAAGCGCCAACGTCACCGGATAAAATTAAAGTGCTGCTCAACTTCGTGGACTTACAGCGCTTCCAACCGCGCGCGGCGTTGCCGGAAAAGCCGCGTCGCGCGCTCGTGTTCAGCAACTACGCCAAGGAGACCAACTACCTCGCCGCCGTCCGCACCGCCTGCGCGCAGTTCAATCTCACCGTGGACGTGCGCGGCATGGGCGTGGGCGTCACGACGGACGAGCCGGAAAATTTACTGCCGCACTACGACCTCGTGTTCGCCAAGGCTCGCGCCGCGTTGGAGGCCATGGCCGTGGGTTGCGCCGTCATCGTATGCGACCGGCGCGGTTGCGGCCCGCTTGTCACGCCGGAAAATTTTGCCGAACTGCGCCCATGGAATTTTGGTTTCCGCACCATGGTCAACCGCGTGACGGTGAAAAATCTCTCGGCGCAAATCGCGCGCTACAATGCCGTCGCCGCCGCCGAAGTTGGCCGGTTGGCGCGCGCCGAAGTCAGCCACGTCTCGGTGGTGGACGAACTCGTGCGCGCCTACGAGTTCGCCCGCGCCGCGCAAAAAAATAATCCACCCGACCCCGCCGCCGAATCGCGCGCCGCCGCCGCGTATCTGCAATGGCTGCTGCCGGTGATCAAGCAAGCACCCAAGCCCGCTGCGGTTTGGAGCCGTAGCCGCGTCTGCGGGCAACTGGCCAAGCCGGTAGATAAACTGGCGCGCTGGCTGCGGTCGCAATAACTTTTCTCCGCGTAATTTTTTCATGGATGTCACCGTCGTCATTCCCGTTCACAACCAACTGCACTACACGCGGCAGTGCTTGGACAGCTTGAACGCAAGCGGCGTGGCGGACCCGCAAATCATCGTGGTCAACAACGCGTCCACCGATGGCACGGCGGAGTTTCTCGCCACGCGCCCCAAGTTGCGGCGCGTGACCAATACTGAAAACCGCGCCTGCGCTGCCGCGTGGAACCAAGGCCTGCAAGCCAGCGCGACGAACTGGATTTTATTTCTCAACAACGATGTGCTGACGCCGGTGGGCTGGCTGGAAAAGCTCGTGACGTTCGCGGAAAAATCCGGCGCGAGCGTCGTCAGCCCTGCGCTCGGCGAAGGTGAGTTGGATTACGATTTGGCCAGCTACGCGCGCGAGTTCATGACGACGATGCGCGAGGTGTCGCGCCCGCACATCGAGGGCGGCGTGGCGTTTCTGGTGCATCGCCGCGTGTTCGAGCGCGTGGGCGGGTTCGATGAAAATTTCCGCAAAGGCGGCAACGAAGACGTGGATTTTTTTTGGCGCGCGCAAGCGGCGGGCTTCACGCTGGCGACGACAGGCGCGAGTTATCTCCATCATTTCGGCAGCGTCACGCAGACCGCACTCAAAGCGGAGCGTGGCTCCACGCGTGCGGAGACCATTGGTTACTTCCGCGCGAAATGGAAAATCGGCTGGGCTAAACGCCGGTGGCAACGGCTGCAACGCAAAGTCCGCGCGGCGTGGTGGTCGTGGAATGAACGCCGCCAGCACGGCCTCACGCTGCTCACCACGCGCGCTGGCGGGAAAATTATTCATCGCTGATTTATGATTACTCACGCACGTCACTTGACTGGGCCGACCGCCACGCCGTTCCGTTTTTCCATCTGCACCCTCGTCACTCGCCCGGCGGAATACGCGGAGATGATGGCGAGTTTCGTGCAGCAGGGTTTCACGCCTGCGGACTGCGAGTATTTGTATGTGCAGAACACGGACGGCAACCAATTCGACGGCTATTCCGGCTACAACCTGTTCCTGCAAGAGGCGCGCGGGGAATTCATCATCCTCTGTCACCAAGATATTCTGCTGCGGTTCGACGGGCGGAAAGTTTTGGAACAGCGGCTCGCGGAATTGACCGCCGCGCACCCGTACTGGGCAGTCGCCGGCAACGCCGGTGCCAAGTGGAGCTGGGGCGCGCCGATGACTGCGCTGCGGATTTCCGACGACGCAGGCGAACACGACACCGGCCACTTCCCCATCTGCGTGGAGGCGCTGGACGAAAATTTCATGGTCGTCCAACGCGCCGCCAACCTTTGCCTCTCGCACGACCTCGCCGGTTTTCATTTTTACGCGACCGACCTGTGCCGTATCGCCAACATACTAGGGCGCACGGCGTGGGTGATTGATTTTCATCTGTTCCACAAAAGCCGGGGCAATTTGAACGAGCAATTTTACGAAGTCCGCGACCAGTTGATCCGCAAATATGGCCGCGCCCTGCGCGGCGGCGCGCTGCAAACGGTCTGCACCCGTGTGTATCTTTCCAGCCACGCCTTCACCCGTTGGGGGTTCAATCTCGGGGCGCGCGCCACGCTGTTTCAGCGTGCCTACTCGTTGCAAAAACAGAGTCGCGAACCCGGCCGCGCGGAGTTTGCGGTGGCGGCGCGCGACTGCCGCGCGCGATTGGGTGAAGTTTGGTATGCGTGGTTTTGGCTGCGGCACAAAATCAACCGCCCGTTTGAAAACCTCCGCCGCTGGTTTGGGAAAAAACGCCAACGCGCCGCCGCCAATGCTTGCCGATGAAATTTCCTGAATCAAAACTCGCTCATCATTATCTCGACGGTCGCGTCGGCTTGGAGATCGGCGGCAGCGCGCACAATCCGTTTGGACTCCGCACCACCAACGTGGATTTTGCGGCGGATACCGACACGGTCTTCAAACAAAGCGAGGCGCAGCATTGCGGCGAGACGCTCAAGGTAGATCTCGTTGCTCCCGGAGACGCCCTGCCGGTCGCGGACAACTCGCAAGACTTCGTCCTCTCATCCCATGTCATCGAACATTTCTTCGACCCCATCGGCGCGCTCAAAGAATGGCTGCGGGTGATTCGCCCCGGCGGTTTTATTTTCCTCATCGCCCCGCACCAGGAACGCACCTTCGACCGTGACCGTTCGCGCACACCGCTTGCCGAATTGCTTGCGCGGCACGACGGTCGCATCGCACCGCCCGCCGTGGATGACCACGCGCACTATTCAGTCTGGATCACGCAGGATTTTCTCGACCTCGCGCGCCATCTGAACTTGAACGTCGTTGCCCATCAGGACGTGGACGACAAAGTCGGCAACGGCTTCACGATCGTCATTCAAAAATCCCCGTTCACGCCCACGCCGGAGCAATACACCGCGAAGCTTTCCGCGTGGCCGCGCTGGGATCGCTTCCAGCGCAAACTCCGCCGCTCCGCCGCCAAACGCCAAACCACACTGCGCCGCTGGTTTACCGCCGCGTGAAGCCCGCCGCTTTTGCGCTGTCCATGAAATGTCGCCGCACTAAACTTCGCGCATGAAAATCAGCGGCTTTACCTTCCTGCGCAACGGCCAAAAGCTCGGCTATCCGTTTGTGGAATCCATCCGCTCCGTGCTGCCGCTCGTGGATGAATTCGTCATCGCCCTCGGCCCGTGCGACGACGCCACGGAGGCAATGGTGCGCGCCATCGGCGATCCCAAAATCCGTATTATTGCCACGACGTGGAACGAAAAGCTCCAGCCAGACTACAGCATCAAGGGCTTCGTCTACGGCCAGCAAAAATCCGTCGCGCTCTTCAACTGCACCGGCGACTGGGCGTTTTATTTGGAAGCCGACGAGGTGCTGCACGAACAGGATTTGCCGAAAATTCGCGGCGCGATGGAACAGCACTTGGACAATCCACGCGTCGAGGCGTTGGCGTTTGACTACCTGCATTTTTACGGCAACGCCAACACCTACGTCTGGTCGCCCGGTTGGTATCGCAGCGAAGTCCGCATCATTCGCAACACCATTCCCGCGTGGGCGAGCGAAGGATTATTTTTCAACGTCGTGGTCGGCCACAAACAATCCCGCTACCCGCGCGCCGCGCACACCGGCGCGACCATTTACCATTACGGCTGGGTGCGGAGCGAGACGCAGATGAACCAGAAACTCACGGATGTAAAAAATAATTGGACCGCTGCCACGCTGCCGCCCATCCGCTACGGCAATATTGACGCGACCATCTTGCGGGAGTTCACCGGTCAACATCCGCGCACGATGTTATCGTGGTTGCCGCCCGCGACGGGGATATTCCAAGCTGACCCGAATCACCGACTCACGAAGCGCGAAAAAAAACACCGGTGGATGCTCAAGCTGGAAAATTGGCTGGGGCTGCGCTTCGACAAAAAACATTACCAACGCGTCCGGTGAAACCGTGGCCGCCCGCGCGTCAGGCTCCGCGCAAAATCTCCGGTCGGAAATCCGCCCACTGCAAATCGCCGTGTGGGATGCGCGCGCGCGCGAGTTTGTAACGCAGCCGCGCCCAGCCGCGCAGCCCGCCGCCAAACGCGCTCAACGCAACCAGCGCCGAGAGCCGCCGGTAGCTCGCTACCTTGCGCACCTGAAACGACAGCGATTTTTCGGGCGCAGCAAAATATTGTGCCCACGCAATCGAGCCGGAAAAGCCGAACGCCCCAAAATGCGGTGAGAGCAAAATGTCCTCGGCGAACACGCGCGTCGGCCCGCCGTGCGAGTGCAGCACGTCGTGCATTGCTACAATCGCCCCGTCAGCGAGGTGCGGTTGGAACAGCGTCAAATCCAACTTCGCCCCGGCGTAGGAATGGTCGCCGTCAATCCACAGCAGCCGGATTTTACGCTCCGGCGGCCAATGCCCGGCCAAGTCCGAAGAAAATTCCTGATGAAATTCCACCGCGTCCGTCACGCCCGCGCGTTGGAGATTCGCCTGAAAATCCGCCCAGCCGCTCGCTTGCCCCTTCAAGCTCGGATCCGTCTTGGCGGGCGAAGTCAGCGGATCCACCGCCACCACCCGCGCATCGCCCGCCAACTTGGCGGCTTGCGCGAGGATGACTGTGGAGCGGCCTTTGAAACTGCCGATTTCCAGCACCACGCCCGTCGTCGTCGGCTGCATCGCGAGCAAAACCAAGCAGCGGATTTCCCGGTTGGTCAGGTGCCCTTCGACGTGCGCGACGGTTGTCAACGCCGTGGCGACCTGTTTCTCAAAAGCTTCGTGGTTCATCAGGCCGCAGAGGATTTCAATAATTTACCCTTTTACAAGCAACTTGAACTAGCGGCAGCGTCCTGCTTTGGAATGCGGCGACACGTCGCCGCTTTGGAACTGGGAGACATGTCTCCCAGTTCCAAAGCGCGGTCATGCCCGCGCACTCCAAGCCAAACCGCGCTCCGCGCGCTCCTTGACTTCGCGGGCGGCGTGGCGAAAAATCTGCGCCCTTATGGCAGAACCCAAAGCAAATGACTTGATGGAAAAAATCGTGTCGCTGTGCAAGCGGCGCGGCTTCGTGTTTCAATCCTCCGAGATTTACGGCGGCATCAACGGCTTTTGGGATTACGGCCCCCTCGGCGCGGAGCTCAAGCGCAACGTGAAGGAACTTTGGTGGAACACCATGACCCGCCAGCGCGAAGACGTAGCTGGCCTCGAAGCGACCATCATCATGTCGCCCAAAATTTGGGAGGCGAGCGGTCATGTGGCGACGTTTGCAGACATGATGCGGGAATGTCCGATGACAAAGAAAAGAGTTCGTGCGGATCAGGTCGAACCACAAAGCGGAACTATTATTTCATTCTTAGGGTGCTTGCCCTCTACGGCTCCGTTGAACATGGATATAGGAAGTAGAATGTATTTTCTTCGCGACGCCGAAAAAACAGTGTTGGAAGAGTTCATTCAAGGAGAAGACGCAAAAACCGTCAAAGAGATTAGTCCAACCAAGTTGGCCGTTTACGCTGAAAACTATTTACGAGGGCTTCACCCTGAAGGAACAACAAAAGAATTAGCTGATGCGGCGCGAGATTTAGCTGAAAGAATTCAGGGGTTAATCGTCGCGGAATTTTTCGCAGTTTTACTACCTGCCGGAAAACCTATAGAGAGCGCTCTAAAAATTGCGGTTCAATTTTATAAAGACCGTGGCATTCATGAACCACAATTGGTTGGCGAAACGACCATGAAAGTCGAAAACTCTGTGAATTTTCATCCAGAGAGCGGGGTTATGTTAAGTGAGGCTCGCCCGTTCAACCTGATGTTCAAAACCTTTGTCGGCCCAGTGGAAAGCGACGACAGCATCGCCTACCTCCGTCCCGAAACCGCGCAAGCCATCTTCGCACAGTTCAAAAATGTTTTGGATACGTCGCGCCAACGCGTTCCGTTCGGTATCGGGCAAATCGGCA